>JAFTXB010000123.1 GCA_017461825.1 Clostridia bacterium | reverse complement strand
TTTAACGGTCAATTGACAAAGATCGGGTGCCGAAAGCTCCGCATAATAATACCACGTGCGTTTTCCCTGCCTTTTTTCCTTGAGAGCACGTCTGTTCTCCGCAGTTTGGCGTTCTGCCGCCCCGATATCCCGCAGTGAAACCCGACAGACGACCTGCTCACGCTTACCGGTTCGCTCAATGACCGTTAGATCAAAAGCGCGGTCAAAACCATCCTCACGAGGTGCCACCCGATAAGTATAGCTCCGGATCAAAAAACGGACGATCACGCTGATCATCAGGGAAAGCAGCACAAACGCCGCAAACTGCCACAGGGCAGGCAACGGCGCCCCCTCCAAGCGTGAAACTGTGATCAGTATCGCTGAAACGCAGAAAAGCATCGTTGTTATAAGCATTTCTTTTTTTCGCGTATAATTTGGGGTATATTGATACATACCGTTACCTCACTCAGACAGTACTTCCTTAAAGATCTCCTCCAGCAGGACGGGATCCGCCAGACCTTTTGTTTTTGCCATCGCGTGCCCCTGCAAGGCACGGAGAGCCGCTGTTTTTCCGTTTTTATAGTCGGCAACAGCCTTTTGATTTTCGCACAACGTTTCGTTGACGGTGCGCATGATTGTTTCGCGGTCACGGATCTGCGCCAATCCCTCGGTCTCAACAGTCGCACGCGGGTCAAAGTCTCCGTCAACCAAGCGTGTAACCAGCTTTTTCGCGGTTGTACTGTTGACGGTTCCCTCTCCAAGCATAGTTGCAATTTCTGCTATCCGCTCCGCCTTGACGGGAGGATCAAACGGATCGCTATGACAGTACCGTAAAAGCTCGGTGAGAAGCAAGCCCGTCAGCAGGATCGGATGTTCGGTGTAGGTTGCCGCGTACTCAAAATAAGAGGCAAGCGAGGGATCGGATACAATAATTTCGGCATCGGCTTTCACAATGCCATACGCCCGCGTCAATCTCGCGGCTTTTGCGCGCGGCAGCTCGGGAAGTGCTTTTGCGATAGCATTGATATCCTCCCTTGAAAGAGAAAGCGCGGGGAGATCGGGTTCGGCAAGATAGCGATAATCCTCTGCACGCTCCTTGGCGCGCATCAACTCTGTTTTGCCCGTTGACGCATTGTATCGGCGTGTTTCGGCTTGAAGGTCGCCGCCCTTTGCCAAAATATCAAACTGCCGCCTCGCCTCATATGCGATCGCCTTTTCGACAAAGGCAAAAGAATTGATATTTTTGATCTCAACCCTTGTACCAAATTCGTTACTTCCTTTTTTTCGAAGTGAGATGTTGACATCACAGCGGAGCGAGCCCTCCTGCATCTTGCAATCCGATACGCCACAGGTAACGAGGATCTGCCTGAGTGCGCGCAAAAAATCGCCCGCGTCCTCGGCACTGTGCAATTCGGGAGCCGTAACGATCTCAATCAGCGGAACACCGCAACGGTTGCAATCGATGAGCGTTTGATTTCGGGTGTGGATCAGCTTGCCCGCGTCCTCTTCGATATGGATACGTGTGATGCCGACATAGCGTTCACGCTCACCGTTTCCTACCGAAAGTCCGCCATCAAAGCAAAGCGGATAGGGATCCTGCGAAATTTGATACGCCTTCGGCAGATCGGGATAAAAATACTGCTTGCGATCGGTGCGGCTGAGTGTTGCGATCTCACAGTTTAACGCAAGTCCCGCGCGAACAGCAAGCTCAACAGCTCGGCGATTGAGCGTGGGGAGTGCTCCGGGGAGCCCAAGACAAACAGGACAGCAGAGTGTATTCGGCGGTGCTCCGAAAGCAGTGGGGCAAGCGCAAAAAATCTTTGTAGCTGTTTTGAGTTCAGCGTGAACCTCCAGCCCGATCACAGGCTCAAAATCCGAAAAATTCATTCTCCCACCTCCTCAAAAAAGCTTGCTACACGCAATAAAAGTGCCTCCCGAAAGGGGGCGGCGGTAAGATGAAGCCCCAGAGGCATGCCGTTTTCATCCCTGCCAAAGGGTACCGAAACGGCAGGAAAACCGGCAAGGCTTGCGTAAACGGCACAAAGATCTGCGCGTCTCCGCTTTTCGGGAGTGATCTTTTCGCCGCGCTTAAAAACGCCCGTTGGCGTGGTGGGGTTGATAATGAGATCGTATCGGTTTAAAATTTCGGTCATCCGTTCGCGGATCTCACACCGTGCCGCTCTTGCGCGGTCGTAGTACATGGCACGTTTTTCTCGCGTCAGCATATATGAACCAAACAGAATACGCCTTTTGACCTCCTCACCCAAGCCCTCAGAGCGGTTTTGCGCGTAAAACTCGGACAAGTCGCTGACATCTGCCTTTCGGTTTCCGTAGCGCACACCGTCAAAGCGAGCCATATTGGATGCCGCCTCCGCCGCAGACAAAACACAATAAGAAGCCAACGCGCTCCCCGGAGACGGCAAGCTAACTTCATCTATCTCGGCACCGTGCGCTCTGAGAAGCTCCACGGCAGTCTTGCACGAGCGAACGACTGCGGGAGAGACCTCGTCCCCCTCCAGTAATTCGCGCACAACCGCCACGCGAAGATGGGGCAGTTCTCCCGAAACCTCAAAAGACGGATCGGGATGGGTACGCGAGGTGGCATCAAGACGGTCCTTTCCGATTAAGGCGGACAAAACGGCTGCACAATCGCTTGCAGTATGCGTAACGATTCCCACGCAATCGAGTGACGATGCCAATGCGATCATGCCATAGCGCGACAAAACACCGTAAGTCGGCTTGAGTCCCAGCACACCGCAAAATGCCGCGGGCTGTCGGATCGAGCCGCCCGTATCCGAACCAAGCGCAAAGGGCGCCTCGTATGCCGCCACAGCCGCCGCCGAACCGCCCGAAGAACCTCCGGTAACACAGCCGGGATCCAACGGATTGCGCGTGATCCCCAACGCAGAGTTTTCGTTGGTCGAGCCCATCGCAAATTCGTCCATATTCAGTTTCCCGAGCAAAACAGCACCTGCCTCCCGTAAGCGCGCGACAACGGTCGCATCGTAAGGCGGAACAAAGTTCTCCAGCATTTTCGAGGCAGAGGTGGTACGTAGCCCTGCGGTACAAAAATTATCCTTTAAAGCATAGGGGATGCCGTCAAGCGCCCCTTTTTGAATGCCCAAAGCGCGACGTTCGTCTGCCTCCCGCGCCGCTTGCATTGCCCTCTCGGCATCCAAGGTGAGATAGGCACCGACAGAGGGCTCCCTTTGCTCTATTGTGTCAAGATATGCCCGTGTCAACTCCCGCGAGGTATATTCCCCACCGTCAAGGGCGCGACGGTGCTCGGCGAGTGTACGTTTTACGATCCCGTTTTGCATCATTCGTCGCCTCCCTCCACAGCACGGGGAACCGGAATATACCCCTCCTCCCATGCGGGTGCCATTGATCGAACAGCTTCGGTTGTCAAACATTCTCCCACCGCATCCTCGCGCAAAGCATCCATGCCTCTCGCGCGGTGGTGTTCCGTAAAATCTGCCGACAAGGTCAAAAGCGGTGCGCACATCGCCTCCAAAGCCGCTATATCTCGGCAAAACAATTCGCATTCGGTATCGGTCAGCGACAACCGTGCGTTTTTTGCAAGCTCCTTGATCTTTTCGGGGGTCATGCTTGTATTCCTCTCCATGTTTTTTATTTTCCTACACAGAAGTGTGAAAAGATCTGCGCAATAATATCCTCCGAAACAGCTCTTCCGTCGAGCTCAGAGAGCGCTGACATCGCATTTTCGGCATCGGTACACGACAGGTCGATGGGATAACCGCCTTGCAGGGCATCAAGTGCATGACGTACCGCTTCAAGTGCCGATACTGCGGCGGCATGCTGACGCGCGTTTGTAAGAACCGCATCGCGGCGGCTGTCAAGCGAGCCGTCAACAAAAAGCTTTTCCACGCAATCGGAAAGCCGATCCATACCGTCGCCGTCCTTTGCCGAGATCTTTACAACGTTTGCAAACGACGCGGCATATAACGGCTCATCCATATCGCCAACATCGCCCTTATTGATCACCGCCACAACCGTGGCATTTTGTTTCGCCAAGTATTCGATCAAATCAAAGTCCTCTTGGGTTGCGGCGCGACTGCCGTCAAAAACCGCCAGGATCAGCTCCGCCTCTCGCATTGCCTGCTCCGCACGGTCGATTCCGATGCGCTCAACAGGGTCGCTCGTCTCATGAAGCCCTGCCATATCAAACAGCCTCAGCGTAACACGCCCAAGAGCCGCCGTTTCGGTGAGCACGTCGCGAGTGGTTCCTTCAATATCTGTCACAATGGCGGCATCTCTGCCGACGATACGGTTGTAAAGTGAGCTTTTTCCAACGTTCGGTCTGCCGCAAATAACAGTTGGGATCCCCTCGGCAATGGCATGTCCCGTGCGGTAAGTATTTGCCAGTGCGCAAAGCTCCTTTTCACAGTTCTCCAGCGAAGCGATGATGTCCTCACGGCTCATATCCGCAAGGTCCTCATCGGGATAGTCGATCTTGACATAAATACTTGCCAAAACATCCCGCAGAGCGTTGTATATTGCCTCGGTCTTTTTCTCGATCCGTCCACCCATACCGTTGTGTGCCAGCTTCAACTGCTCGTGCGTGCTTGCCTCAAGAATATTGCCAAGCGCCTCGGCGGAAGAAAGCCCCATTTTGCCGTTCATAACGGCACGGCGTGTAAACTCCCCCGCAGACGCAGGTTTCGCCCCTGCCGCAAGGCAGGAGGTGAGTACGGTCTCTGTCAAAAGCATGCCTCCGTGACAGCAAAGCTCAACGGTGTCCTCGCCCGTAAAGGATGCGGGCGCTTTGAAAACAGTTGCAATGCCGTCGTCAACCGCCTGCCACGCGCCGTCACCGTCGGGAGCAAGGATCTCGCCATAGACGGCCAGCCTGGCTTCACAGTCGCTCAAGGCTTTTTTATTTTTGGGCCGGAACACACGCGATGCGATCTCAATCGCTCTGTCTCCCGATATTCTGAGCAGCGCAACGCCGCCCTTCCCTCTTGGGGTGCTGACGGCGGCAATGGTATCTCCCAACATGATTTTTTCTCCTTTAGAATAGACAGAGGGTGGCTTTCGGATCGAAAGCCGCCCTCATGCCGATTATATCACGCCTCGGTTTCGGCCGAAGGCTTGCTGTCATCGAGGAACATCACCACGCGGCGATTGTTCTCCGAGCCGATGGAATTGGTAGAAACGCCCGCGATGCCCTGCACCTCGGAGTGAATAATGCGTCTCTCATAGGGATTCATAGGCTCGAGCATCACGCTCTTTTTGCCCTTGATAACCTTTTGCGCATAGCGTCTCGCAACCTCACGGAGCTTTTCCTCGCGCTTTGCGCGGTAGCCCTCGATATCGAGCGTGATCCTAACGTAGTCGCGCTTCTCGCCCTTAACCTTTTTGTTAGCCGCAAGGTTTGCGAGATACTGCAATGCGTCAAGTGTTTCCCCATGGTGACCGATGAGAAGTCCTGCGCCTTCCCCCTCCATGGTGATCATGGTGTCATCGTTGGTTCCGGGCTTGACGTCAACCTTAAGGCTGAGCTCCATATCGGAGATGACCTTACGGATAAACGCAACAGCTACGTCCGCACCCTTGACGGTGTAGACCGCCTGTACCTTTGCGTCGGTTGCGCCGATTCCCAAAAAGCCGCGCTTGCCCTCTTCGAGGACGGTGTATTCGATCTCTTCTGCGGCAACACCAAGCTCTGCGGCTGCCTTTGCCTTTGCTTCTTCAACGGTCTTTGCCGTAACAATTATTTCTTTTTTCACGATCTTACTCCTGATTGTTATTTTGATTGTTGTCGGTATCCGCGTCTTGCGGGGCTTGATCGGTGCCTTTATTTTTCTTATCCTTCTTGCGATTTTCCTTCATGGGCATTGCGGCAAAGGGCGTGTTTTTCGCCTTTTCCTCCTGCTCCTCTCGCTCACGTGCCTCAATTGCCGCCTTGCGAGCCAATGCTCTTTCGCGAGTATCGTCAAAATCCTCGTCGTCAATGTGGTGGAGCGAACGCACCTTGCCTACATTGTTGGATTTTTTCACAATGCGCTTGCCTGCCATCTCTTTTTCTGCCTTTTTGTAGTCCTCCGCAGTGAAAGTGGGAAGCGGCATGATCTTGGCAATAATGAAGCTTTTCAGCAAGCTGATAAGGCTTCGGAAGATCCAGTAAATACCCACCAGAGCAGGCACCATAAAGGTAAAGACGGTGGACATCATGGGCATGGTAACATCCATGATATTGTTGGAGCATGCAACCTGCTTGGCATCTACGCCCTCATTGGTAGCGGGCTGATACATGATCTTGCGGTTGAGCTTGGAGGTCATAAAGTATGCGCCGAAGGTCAGGATGGGAACCAACCACAAAATGCTGATCTGTCCTGTGCTGGGAGCCAGTCCGAAATTGACCGATCCGATGTTAAAGTTGGGGATTTTGTCTGCAACGGCAGAGAGAGAATCAAAGATCTCAGCGCCATTTTCAAAATACGCAAAGCTCTTAAGTCCCTCAAGCAACTCAATACCGTTGATCTTAATATCAGACAAAACCGCAATGGTTCCGTTGCCGCTCAAAGCGCCGCCAAGACCGCCCGCTGCTCTTGCCGCGGAATAGTACACATCAAGAGCCGAGGAAATTCCTGCCGCCTGCCCCATAACATAATGCAAGGGGTCGATAATGATGCTGTAGAGCGCCATGATGATGGGAAGCTGGATCAAAAGCGACCAGCAACCGCTGTAGGGGCTGAAATTTTCTCTTTGGTAGAATTCCTGGATCTCCTGCTGCATCTTTTGCACGGTGACCTGGTCGTTTCTGCCCGCGTACTTTTTGCGGATCGCCATTTCCTTGGGGCGAAGCTTTGCCTGACGGATACTGTTTTTTTGCTGTTTGATCGCAAAGGGCAGCATGAGGATCTCAATAACCACAGCAAACAGACAAATACCTGCCAGATAGCTACCAAAAGTCAAGGTATTGGTCATCCAACGCAACACCGAACCGATGGCAGACAGCAGAGGATCGAAAAATCCGTCGCCCGCAGTCATATCAACCTTTGTACGAAATGCCTTGATCAGCGTAGTAACGTCGGCTTCATTCAAGGATGTTTCGTATTCATTTCCAACCTTGTCACCGTCGTCGGCTCTGTCATTTGACGCCTTGATAACGTTCTTTGCCGCCTCAAGATTCATACCCTTGTTTTCATTGGGATCGATCTTGCTGTCGTCAAAGCCCTCAATTGTCATATCATAGCCGCGCGATGCCGCTACCAGCATTTCTCGGGGATCAAAATCGGTGTCGTACACCGAAACCATCATCTCGGCAATTGCGAGAAGCTGCTCCGCCTTGAGACTTGCGCCCTCCTCGGGAACCAGCGTGGATCCGAGCGTCAGTGTTGTTTTTTTGTTTCCGCCGCCGCAGCTTGCCAAAAGCGAGATCAACAGCAAGCAAACGGTTGCCAACAGAACAATACGTCCTGCAAGTTTTCTCATTTGTGTTTTCATTCAATTAGCTTTGGCGTTTTTTACCGCCATATACTCCCTTCCGTATATTGGGATTTTGCACCGCCGTTGTCCGTTCTCGCCGCGCGGTGCCGCGGCATCTGTCATTGTTCAATGGAAGCATCATCGGGCTCAAGTCCGTATTCCTCGGGATAATAGTATTTCGTCATTGGACATGCCGTATACTTGGGATTACGAAGCCCTTTTTCGGGCACGGGATCATACCCCGCGCGTCCAAACGGCTGACAGCGGGAAATGCGCCAAACGGTCAATATCATCCCCACTACAAAACCGCGCTTTGCGAAGGCTTGCAGAGCGTATTCGGAACAGGTCGGACTGAATCGGCAGGTGGGTTGCCCCTTCAAAGGCGATAAAAAACGCCTGTAAAAACGGATCAACCAAATACAAAGATACTTCATTTCACTTCGGTTGTTTGGAACATCTCAAGCCTTGAAAAGCCACGTCTCAGCTCGCGCTCCACGTCTGTGGATTTGGCATTCAGAATCCCATCTCGCGGGCTTATAACGACCAAAAAGCCAGTCTTAAGCTCGGGTTCAACCGCACGGTATCCCGCTCGCAGGATGCGTTTGACCCGACTGCGCTGTACCGCGCCTCCTATCTTTTTGGTAACAGATACGCCAAATCGGTTGTAATACTTTTTCTCAGGATTCTCCTTCATCAATCGCTTTGCGGCAAAATCGCGCAAAACAAACACCGAAAGATATTTTCCCGAATAGCGTTTTCCTTTTTGAAATGTCTTGTTGTAAAGATGATGTTCCTTTAACGTTGTGTATTTCATGTTGCTTTCCTTTTTGTGTGGCATTGCTTCCGTTGAAAAACGATATTACTTATAAAAAATAAAAAATGATTCCTGCAAATAAAAACGCCGACAGCAGGATGCGGTTGTGCTACATCGGCAGTCGGTGTTTTTATGTGGGGAGTCTGACGCTGTTACCGAACAGCTTGTCCGGCATTAGTAGGTCAGTCTTTTTCTGCCCTTTGCGCGTCTTCTCTTGAGTACGTTTCTGCCGTCAGCAGTTTTCATTCTCTTTCTGAAGCCATGCTCCTTTTTTCTCTGACGCTTTTTCGGCTGATAAGTTCTGAGCATCGTATGCACCTCCTTTGAATTGAATCGGAAGCGTTTCGCCTTTCAGCATAAAATACGCTTTTACACAATGACATTCTACATTATAACCGATTCTCGCATTTTTGTCAAGAGTTTTTCCATTTTTTATTTCAAAAATATTTCTCTTTTTTCTCTTTGGCTCTTTTTTTGCGCTTTCGGGTTGACTAAAACAAACGAAAATGGTATAATATATCTATCAAAATGAAGGGAAAATCAAAATGGCGATCATCAAAGAAGCGGACTTTCGCAAAGAATTAAAATCAACCCCCGCGCGTGGTTATCTGTTTTTCGGCGAAGAAGACTATCTCAAAGCATTTGCTGTGCGTCAGGCCCGTGAGCTTCTCTGCCCCGACCCGACCTTTGCTTTTTTCAATGATATGCGTTTGGATGCCGTGGATTTTACCCCTCAAAAGCTACAGGACGCGCTGATGCCAAGCCCCATGATGGCAGACCGTAAGCTGGTAACGCTGACGGGCTTGAATTTCAACACCATGCGGCAGGGTGAAGTGGACGAGCTGTGTGAAGTTCTTGCAAGCCTTGAAGAATTTGATTACAACGTATTGATCGTACACGTTGCGGCAGATTGTCTTGACCCCGGCATTCTTCCCAAACGCCCCTCCGCCATCCTATCAAAGCTCGGTGAATATCTGACCCCCGTCAATTTTGAAAGATGCACCACCGCAAAGCTTGCCGCGTGGGTGGAAAAGCATTTTGCGCACAATGGGATAGAAGCACCGCCCCATTTATGCGCTCTGATCCCCGAATATTGCGGACACAGCATGTTTATTTTGGCAAATGAGATCGACAAACTCAGCTTTTACGTTGCCTCGCACGGCAGGAGCTCTGCCACCGAGGAGGATATGCGCCTCGTTTGCACACCTGCAACCGAATACGATGCCTTTGCCTTTACAAATGCCATTATGGAGGGCAAAAACGATGCCGCGCTTGCGATCCTTGCCGATTACCGTTTTCGCCGCATGGATCCCATCATGATCTTGGGAGATGTGACCCGTGTGATCTGTGAAATGATCACCGTGCGCGCGATGACAGCCGAGGGAACACCAACTGCCGAGATCGCGTCTGCCTTTAAGCCTCCACTTCATGAATACAA
The DNA here is from genome assembly GCA_017461825.1 of Clostridia bacterium. Classification (GTDB taxonomy): domain Bacteria; phylum Bacillota; class Clostridia; order Oscillospirales; family CAG-272; genus UMGS1865. The sequence goes on along the minus strand of JAFTXB010000123.1, from coordinate 13,653 downwards.
AGTAGGTCTCTATCAAAAAAGCCTGCGCAACGCCACCGAAAAAAAGCTCCGACGCGCATTGGATGCCTGCATTGAAGCCGATGCATCGCTCAAGCTCTCGCCACAGGGCTACACCGCTTTGGAAAAACTGATCTGTACCTTGTAAGCTTCAAAAAGGAGATTTACCATGCTGTTATATTACATCCGTCACGGAACCCCGACCTATCAACCGGACGAGCTGACGCCGCTGGGACACCGTGAGGCTGAGGCACTTGCGCACCGACTCGCAACCTTCGGCATTGACAAGATCTATTCCTCCACCTCCACTCGCGCAATGGAGACGGCACAGCACACTTGCGAGCTTGTTCAAAAAGAGCCGGTACTGTTAGACTTTGCAAACGAGAAGTATGCCTATCAGGACTTTCACGCCGTGAGCAAGGATGGAAAAAAGGGTTGGGCTTATCTACAAGATTCCTACAAACGAATTTTCGTCAGTCCCGAAATACGTGCTTTGGGCGACCGTTGGTTAGAGCATCCTGCATTTGAAGGAACCCGTTTTGCTATCGGCATGGAGCGCGTTAAGCGTGAGACCGACGCATGGCTCTCGACGCTTGGATACGATTTTGATATTTCACTTGGCTGTTACCGTCCAACCGCTCCCACCGATGAGCGCGTTGCTCTTTTTGCGCATTGCGGTTTTGGCTTGGCATTTCTCTCTGCTGTTTTGGGAATTCCCTATCCGCTGATATCCACACAGTTCACAATGCGCACCACCGGCATGACTGTGATCGAATTTTCCGATAACGGTGGCTACGTGATCCCCAAGGTGTTAACGCTCTCAAACGACAGCCATCTTTATGCCGAGCACATCCCAACTCTTTACAATAAAACGCACCGCTTTTAAGGCAACACCGCACGATTCTGATTGCGCAAATACGCCGTCAGATTTTTCGTCAAACAAACCAAAATGACACAGGCGAAATGTACTTTCGGCAAGGAGTTTTGGTGCAGTATGACGAAAAAGATGCAAGCAGTTGCGTGATCAAGGCGTTAGCCGAGAATTGTGCGGTGTTGCCTTAAAACATCGCCCCCATTGCGTTGGCAATGGGGGCGATGTTTTAGGTTTTGGGTTTAATCGGTTGCCACTCTTTCCTCATTTACCAAACGCTCTGCCGCCTCAACGATCAAGTCAGCGTAGCTGGAAAGCACATAAAAGCTGCCTTCCACATTGGTGGGATCGGAAATGGGATTTCCGTTTTCATCGTATTTCTCGATAACCTCGATCGTAATGAGCGATTTACGCTCGGAGTAGCGGTAGAGACGAATTACAACATCCATCTCGTTTGCTTCGGTACACACCTTGATCTCGGGTGCTTTATCCTCTGCCTTGGAAAGTCCGGTATCCAGATTCATGATCTTGGACTGATCCTTAACGTGATAGGTAAAGATCGCCTGACAAACGTCATCACCCTTGGCAATATACTCCTTGATGCTCATACCCAGATTCTTTTCGAACTCCTTCGGATTGGCGTCGCCCTCAATGGAATAGTACATGAACAAACTGTACAGCTTTCGGAAATTGTCAACCGCCGAAATCGTTTCGGTCTTTTCGGTTCCCGAGTCGGTAGTATAAGTGTGAACAATGGTGTAATCGAGCTTGGAACCGTTTTTGCCGTTGTACTGCTCGCAGAAAACGTCGAGATTGTTCGATCCAAGCGAGATCGAATACTCCTTGCCTGCCGAGTCACGCAAGATCAGCGATCCCGCAACAGGCTCGGAACGATCCCAATAGTATTTCTTTTCGGTTTCGTTGTAAAGCTCCTGCCAATAGGTCAGACGCAAATAATCCTTATACGTTTTGCTATCACTTCCCGTATAGGTGCCGATCACGTCAAATTCATCACCGTTGGCATCCCGATAGATCACGCGGTAGGAGAGCACCTGCTTTACTTTGTCGTCAACCGTTTCGGTAAGCGCATAGTCGTGATATGTCTCGTTTTCGGCTCCGACATTGGAATATACACGTAGCACTGTGAGACCGTTACGGTCGGAGGTGATCAGGAATTTTTGGAACGGCTCGTAAGCAACCGTTTCCTGGGGGCCAAAGATTCGGATATAGAAATCGCCCTTGTTGAAATCAAAGCTCTGCACCTTGTGGCTTGTTCCGTTTTGATCGATATAAGTCGCACTTCCGTCGGAATTTCTCTTCAGAGTTCCCTTCGACAGATCGATCACCTTCATGGTGCCGTCGCTCGCTTCATAATACATATAAGACGCCGAATTGTCGAGCGTAAACTCATATTTCTTATCCCCAACTTGGAAGGTCATATCCGTGATATGCGCGATGTTTTGTTGGAAAATGGTATTATCGTACCAATCATTTACCTCCCATTGCAGGAAAGCAAGGTAATACTGATCGATTTCAACGATCATATCCGTGAGGAAGGAAGCAGCGTAATAGGTACCGTTTTCGGTTTTCTCCCCAATGATAACGGTGTTTTCTATATAACCCGCAATGCTGTTATTTTCATCCAACACGGGCGACTCATAATACAGGTAATAAACCTCGCCGTCAAGCCCATATTCGCGAAGCGCTTCCTTGGTCAGACCCAGCTTGCGGCAGGCAACAAACTGCATTTCATGAATGAGCCCCAAAGCACCGCTGGCATTGTCGCTGTCGATCTCATAGCCCTTCATCAGCTCGGTCTGGCAGATATAGGGGCGCGAGGAGTAAATCGAATTCATACGGCTTTCGAGATCCTGATAGGTAAACGCAACGATCGGATCGATCTCAATATCCTCGATATTCTCCAGAGAGCCGTCAAAACTCAAGGTTCCCAAAATGAAATTATTGACCATGGGGTAAGTGTTGACATTTGTGGGAGAAACGATCATAGGCGTTACCATAGCCTCAACCGGCTGCAAAACGGTACTCGCGATATCAGCGCTGACGATATACACGCCGGCACGCGCACCAAGCTCGCTGCTATATCCGTCGGCTGTCAGCACACCCTTTTCAAACTGAATATAATATCCGCCCTTGGAAAGAATGGCATCTCCAACCTTGACGGTATATTCGGCGGTGACAAACTCGGTAGCACCGATCTTACCGTCACCGTTTACATCCTTGAGATGCTTGCCTGTGATAACGTAACGGGCGGGGGTGTAGGTCAGTGTACCCTCCCCATCGTAGAGATCGGCAAGACCGTACGCAGAATAATCGATGCTTCCATCCTCCAGGCGGGGAGCATTCGCGTTTTCGGGCGAAAGATCCAGCTTTTGCATGGACAGCGTATATCCGCAGCTGACGCAAAGGCTGGCAAACAGAGTTTGATCATATGACACGATCGAATCCTCAAAGCCCTTGATCTTGACAGTACCGTTCTCATCACGGTAAAACTCATAAGTACCGTGCTCGTTGGTTACTTTGATAGACTGCATATTGGACTGCGTGATCTGCGGAAATAGCATAATGCGGTCGCTGAATCCCAAAACCTCGCCTCCTGCCGAATCGTAATCGACAACGGCATAAAGCTCATATGCGCCCGTTTCGGGATCGACACTGTACTGGTTTCCGCTGTTGGCAAGGTAATACCCCTCGCTGTTCTGCTCCAATTTATTTCCGCGACGGTCAAACATTGCATATTCTCCGTCTTTTTTGCGGATATAATATTTTTCGGTGTATTCAACGCCGTTTTCATCGTAATAAGTATCGACCATACCGTAGATCGAAACCAGCTGGTGAACAAAAACCAACGTTAAAGCCAAGACTACTGCGACGATCGACAATACCGTCACCGCAACCTTTTGCTTTTTGAGCATGGAATTTGTTTTATTTCCTTTTTTGCGCGCCCACCGTGCCACCAAACGAATATCCTCCTCGGCTGTGAGAACGGTATCCTCGGTAACGGGGAGCCCATCAAGATACCAGCCCTCAAAGCTGTATCCCGCACGTGTCGGACGCGGGAGGGTTCCCAGCGGCATTCCGACCGTTGCCTCGCGGCTGTTGATCGAAACATCACCGCGCGCGGCGTCAAAAATAACGTTTACAATGACTGTTTCATTTCTCATTGGATTTCTTTTATATTCCCTTTCTTGCGGAATTTTTCAAAATCAGCTGCGCACCCTTCTTCTGATCAACACGATGAGCCCTGCGATGCCGCAGGTAAACAAGGGGATCAAACACAGTGTGACAGTCCATGCGGTATTGCTTGCCGTGGTATAATAGTCGATTCCAATCTCGGCCTCATACATGGGGTTGAGTGTAATGCCGACAGGCTCAACCTCACGTCCGATCTGTCGGAGAGTGGAGAGCAGGACATCGGTATTTCCGTACGCGTTGGAAGAAAGTACCTTGTTGCTTGCAAAATCGGTGGATGCGACCGCGCAAACGTAGGAAGCATCGTTGATATTGGTATATCCCTTGCCCTCACCAACGGTACGGCTATGACGTGTGATCGTCATTAAACGGAAGGGATCGTGCAGATCGTAGGTTGCGGCTACAAGTGCCTTACCCTCAGCGTCAACCAGTCGTTCCCCCTCGGACTTTGCATAAGCAAACGCTGTTGAACCTGTACGGAACACATCATAGATGTCGCGCGACCAGCTGTTTCTGTAGTAATAGCCGTATGTGAAAGCACCGGTACCGCTTTCCTCGTCGGCAAGGCGGTAGGATGTTTCATAGTTGGGAGCGTAGGTGATGGAAATGGCGTTTCCGAAAATGACCTTGGGAGACCCGCCGCTCTCACGCATGGGTTTGGTAAGCGAGCCGCCAAGTCCCTCGGTTTCGTACTGACCGATCACGGTAAGCCCCTCAGAATCGAGCGAATTGTCGGCATCAACCAACTCAAACGCGCCGCTGACAGTCTCGCCCGCCCCGTTTGTCGATTCATATCTCTCAAAGGCAATTCCCCACTCCTCAAGGAATTCCTCAAGGTTGGTCAGTTTTGGCGTATCGGCATCGGCAAACACCATAAAGGAATACGCTTTGTCGAGATGTTTTTCGATCTTTAAGGTTTCGGAAACACCGTCGCCGAGAAAGCTGGATTTGAAATCGGTTTGCGGATCAAAGGTAATGATGAGACGGCAATTTTCGGGAAGCTCCTCCGCCGCGAGATCAAGATACTGTACCTCATATCCCGCGCCCTCTACCACTTTGATAAACTCACTGTACTCGGCACGTCCCTCTTCTGTCGCAAAGGGCTCGCCGTGATTGGTTGTGAGCACACAAATGGGAGATTCGGCACGCGTTACCGCGATGATACCGCTGAGAAAGGTCTTTTCTCCGTTATATGCCCATGGATCAAAATTCGATGCGTCGGAATCTACGGTATAAAAGCTTTTGTAATTGTAAATACGGAATTCCGTTCCGCTTGCGACAATAACATTAGTTTGATAAATAGAGGAATAGGAATTGGTTCTGTAGGCATCGACCGACGAGGGATTTTCCCACACATCGGTTGTAGAAACGCGGATCTGATCGGGATGCAGCTTTTGCATCTGCAATGCTGTATAATAAACGTATCGCAACCATTCGTTGCTGATCAACATATCGGGATCGGCACAAAAGATCACATCTACTACAGCGGGATCGTCCTCACTTCGTCCCTTATTTGCTTCCGCCAACGTACTTGCCAGCAAATTTTTTGTGGTCTCGGTCAAGGTATACATTTTGGAGCTCTTTGTCTGGCCCTTTGCGCTTATCTTATCGGGAGTCATGTCAATAAACCACAGATTTCCGGAGCAGAGCGCACCAACCAAAAGGTTGACAAGGATAACGGCGGCGATTACAGCAGCTGTGAGCGCAACCGATGCCGACCCGTATTTCCACTTCTTGCCAAACCCATTATCAAATTTCATAGTAACGGTTCTTCCTTTCTCCGGTATTTATGCGCGGCGGCGTCTGACGAGCACCGCAACAGCGACCAAGGTAACGGTCACTGCGGGCACGGCGGCAAGAGCGATCGTCCAATAAAGCATCTGCGCCGTGGTAATGGTACTGATATCGGTCGATGAAAAGGGTTTGATCGTCAAGCCCTCGGGCACGAGCACTCTTCCCATATTCTTCATTGTGTGCAGAATAACATCACCGTTGCCGTAAACGGCAGACTGCAAAAACTCCTCTGCCGAAAAATCGACCGACGATATCACGCCCACATAGGATGATCCAACGGAATTCTTTTGCTCGGTCATTGCCATGAGGATAGCCCCTTCTCCGCTGACGGGATTTCCGTTTGCCCACGAAACAGCGTTGGAGCCGCTTTGATAGAGGCTGTACATCGTACGCTCTCCCTTTACAAAGCTGCCGTCACCGTTTGAAACAAAGCCCTGTGCCGCCTTCATTGCGGTGGCGTTTTTAAATACGACCTTGCGATCAAGCCCATCAAGAAGCTCTGCAGAGTGTCCGCTTTTCACGGCTTCGCCGTAGATGGTATAGCCGTCGGATGTCAGGGACTGCGAAGAATCTTGCACCATATAGCGATATTTTGCGTTGTTTGCCGTGCTTTCGTAATAGCTGAAGTCAACACCCCATGTTTCAAGATAGCTCTCCATATGGGAAAGCTCGGGGGTACCGTCCTCAACAAACACCCAAAAGCTGTGCCCCTCTTCGGACAAAAACTCCTCAAGGATATCGGTTTCCGACACAGCCGACAGTTCTTCATCGGCAATCAGATCGGAATTGGGATTGTAGCTGATGATCATTTCGCAATTTTCGGGGATCGGATCCTTATAAAGATCGAGATAAACAATTGAATATCCCGCATCGTCCAGCAAATACAACAGCTCATAGTCATAAAAGATCTCGCCGTGATTGTTGGTCAAGCAAACGATATGCTCCTCCTCGGAAATTGCGCGCAGAATACCTGCCGCCAGCTTCTTTTCCCCGTTATATGCCCACACCTGTGAGGTGTCTCCGTCCTTAAAGACATAAAACTCCTCCAAAGCATACACACGGTGATACCCCTCCGAAACGAGAATCACGCTTGTCGATTTCAGCGCGGTTTCAACCGTTTCTCCCGTAAGGGGGTTTACGGTGGAGGTATACTGCCGCACGGTGTTGGGATTGGTCCAGATATCATGGCAGGTAACGGTCAGCTGATCGGGATAGCGCTCCGCAATAGCGGTTGCCGTTTCGTACAGATAGCGTCGTGTACTTTCCTCCATAAGATTTTCGGCGACGTCGCAGAAGATGATCTCCACCTCTGCGTCCGGTTGTTGTTCAAAAGCCTCGCCCAGCAATGCAAAGCAATCATCGGTCACATCATAGCTTTCTGTCGCGAGCATGGAGGTATACCATCCGTATCGCTTTGCCAGTGTACCAAACACAGCGTTTGCCAGCACAGCGACCGTGATCACCAATGCCGTCAGTACAGCCGTGATGACTGCAAACCGCACCTTTCGGGTTCGGATAAACTGCTTTTTCATGTAAACACTCCTTACGTCCGATCAGCCCCAACGGCGTTTTTCATAAACGCGGACGGTGAGGAACAAAAATACAAATGCTATCGATGCGTAATACAGCAACGCGGCGTAATCAAAAATACCGTTGCTGAAATTGGAGAAACGACTGATAACAGAGATCCAGTCGATAACCGAGCGAACGATATACGAGCCGATAATAGGCTGTCCGTCGCTGTCGGTCAAGAGATTAAACACATTGAGCAGAACCATAACGGCAATGACACCGATGGTAATAACGGCGGCGGAAAGCTGATTTTCGGTAAGTGCCGAGATCAATGTACCAACCGCGATAAGTGCCGCACCGAGAAGAATAACGGCGATCACACTGCCAACGATCTCACCCGTAATGGGACCAATGTGCGTCAGGCTCGTAGCGTTATCGGCATTTTCCTGTTTGGCAATAATATAAAGCGGGAGAAAATTGATGCAGGAAATGAGGATACCGCCAACGTACATGGTAAGCGCGGCAAGGTATTTTCCCATGACCATGCCGGTGATGGTGACGGGGGCCGTCAGCAGGAGTTGCTCTGTGCGGAGCTTTCTTTCCTCTGCAAACAAGCGCATGGTGAGGATGGGAATGAGAATGATAAACGTCATAATGAGGAAAGTAAAATACGAAGATGTATCGTAGCTTCCCGAAATGATGGTGGTATAACAGCACAAAAGTGCCGAGAACACCAAAAAGACACCGAGATAGATATAGCCTATCGGATTGATAAAGTAGGAGCGCATCTCCTTGCGATAAATAGCAAGCATGACAGATCAAATTCCTTTCTTTTTTGCTGATTCCGACTTACTCGTCGTCCTCGTCTTCGGCATTGGATGTAAGCGCCGATTCATTTCTCTGGCGCTGTGCGTCCTCGTAAAGCGTTGCGCCGACCTCGCGCTCAAGCGCACTCTTTTCCGTACCGCGCGCACGGCGCTTGATGCGGTTTCGGGTTGCACCAAGCTTGACCTCCTCGGACTTGTCCACAACTGTAATAAAGATGTCCTCAAGGTTCATTCCCAGGGCTTCCATGCCGATCATGGGCCAGCCGCGCTCCGCCAGCTGATAGAACAGCTTTTTGCGGATGTCAACGCCGTATTCACTTTCCACCATATAGGTATAAGCGTCTCCGTCACGCTCGGCAAGAACCTCGGCATAGGAGATGCCCTGCATGTTTTTGAGCATGGCGAGAATATCCTTTTGGGGACCCGCGATCTTGATATTGAAGCGGCGGTTATTTTCCACCACGTGCGAAATATTCTCGGTTTTTTCGTTTGCAACGATCTTACCCTTGTTGATGATAACGATACGGTCGCAAACCGCCTGTACCTCCTGCAATATATGCGTGGAAAGAATAACGGTGTGCTCTTTACCAAGTCCTCGGATCAGGTTGCGGATCTCAATGATCTGCTTGGGATCCAGTCCAACGGTGGGCTCGTCAAAAATAATAACCTTGGGCTTACCGATAAGCGCCTGTGCAATTCCAACTCTCTGCCGATACCCCTTGGACAGTGTGCGAATTACCTTTTTGTAAACATCCTTGATCTTAACTGTCTCACAGACCTCGGCAAGGTGCGCGTCGCGGTCAAGCTTGCAGCATTTGAGATCGTAGTTGAAATTGAGATATTCCTCAACCGTCATGTCGAGATACAAAGGGGGCTGCTCAGGGAGATAGCCGATCAGTTTTTTCGCGCCGATGGGATCACGCAAAATATCGATACCGGCGATCGACGCCTTACCCGATGTGGAAGAAAGATATCCCGTGAGAATATTCATCGTGGTACTCTTTCCCGCACCGTTAGGGCCAAGGAAACCGACGATCTCGCCGGGCTCCACCTCAAAGCTGATGTCATCCACCGCACAGTGGGCACCGTAGTTTTTCACCAAATGTTCTATCTTTATCATAGAAAGCAGAAGTCCTTTCGGTTTTTTTGTATTCTTTGAATCGGGGATATCAACCCGAATCCAATACAAATTTAATTTTACCACGAAAATATGAACGTGATATGAACGGTAATGAAAATATCAAAAACTCTTATGAAAAAAACGTGAATTTTCTGTGTGAAATGCCAAGAAAAAATTTTTTTGCCTAAACTGTATAAACCGGCCACATCAGGCAAAAATAGAATCAGCGAGACCGCGCGGAGATCCGCATCTCCGCAGGTTGCAAAATTCATAAGCCAAAGGAGCAAAAAAACATGTGGAAAAAATGGAAAGAATCCGAATTTTTCAGAAAGATGAAGCAGATCCGCGTCAACCGCGCCGTCTATCTGTCGGCAGTTGTCATTCTGCTCTCTCTTGCCGTTGTGCTCGCCATCACCGCGGCAACCAACCGTGCCAAAAAGAACCAACCCGATGACACCACCGACATCCCCTCTGTAACCGAGCCCTCTACCGAACCCCCTACCCAAAATCCCCCCGACACCGGTGACACGCAACCTACCGTAAAGGATGAAGTGATCCCCGAGCTTTCTCTGCCCGTTTCGGGTAAGCTGACTCAAAAGCACAGCGTGGACACACAGGTCTTTTCGCAAACGCTTCAGGAGTGGCGTACGCATCTTGGAATTGACATTGCAACGACCGAAAACGCGCCTGTTTGTGCTGTTGCGGACGGTGAAGTAGCCGAAATATGGGAGGATCCCAAGATGGGCTGGTGCGTAGCCCTTACCCACAGCGGCGAATGCGTAACCGTGTATAAAAATCTTGCAAAAGACATGGCGGAGGGGCTTGCCGTTGGCAATGAAGTGAAAAAGGGACAGCTGCTCGGCTATGTCGGTGACAGCGCAATGATCGAAATCGCAGAAGAGCCTCACCTGCACATGGAAATGACGGTCAAAGGGCTTCAAGTTGACCCGCTGGAATATTTCAGTGCCGCGGTCATCAAAACCCTCTCCGAAGATACCGTCTATGAGGAAGAGATCGGGAAATAATCCTAAAAGTTCAGATAATGCAGCAAAAAACGCCCCCGTCGTGGGAGCGTTTTTTGCTGCATTATGCTTGATAACGGATCTTCATAACCGCTTTTTTCATTTTCATGGGGGCGTTTACCGCGCGATTGGGCAAATGCGCGTCCTGCGGATACAGGATCACCGCTTCTCCCTTGCAATAGTCAACGTATGCCGAGCCCTCGGCAAAATGATAAAAGGCACAATCCTTTTCGGGATTATAGGGTGTTTCGTTCGTAAGCTTGTCCACGTCTGCGTAATAGATGCGTTCCTCTCCGTTGATCTGAACCTGCACGTCCACATATACGCGGTGTGCCTCCATATGAGCAAATTCCGTGTAGGTAGCGGCATCCATCACGTTGACATAGCAATCGGGACCAAACTCGTATTTTCCGCTTTCTGTATTCACGTTGAGCGACTCCATAAAAGCAACCGCCTCGTCGGGAATATCAAAGTATTGCTTGATCTCTTGCAGCCGTGTAATTTTTTTCATGTCATTACTCCTTTATGTTTTGTTATTTTGAATCGGGAAGAAAAATAAACTGCTCAGGCCCCGTGTCTCTCATCAAGGCATCGGGATTTTTATATTTGAAGAGCAGGATCCATACAAAATAGAAATCGCCGCTACAACCGCCGAGGTGCAGTCCGAAGAGAAACAGCCCCAGCATATAGAGATATGGGTGCACATACATCAGAGCGGCACACATGGGCACAAGCAAAACCGTGAACAAAATCAAGGGCGCGGATGCCGCAATGATCGAGGTCTTGCGGTAGGTATAGATATTCGGCACTCCGCAGAAGGCACAGCTCCAACTGATGCCAAAGGTCAGCCGCTCTCCCGTCATGCGCTTGTAGCAAAAGCCGTGCACCAGCTCGTGCAAAACGATGTAGAGCACCATGGCAGCAATAAAGCCAAGCATTGCCACCGAACGCAGGATACCTTCAAGCGAGATCCTCGGCGCGGGTTCACCTGCCGCGATATAGATCCACCTGCCCACCGCCATTACGGCGATCAGAACGGCCAGCGCGATCAAATTGAATATAATACCGACCTTGATGCTTTTTGCGTTGAAATGAAAGACCTCTCGGTAGCCCTCGGGCAGTTCCCTCTCAAACGTTCTTTTATTTTCCATTTTCTTTCTCCTTTTCATAGTCGGCAAGCCCCAATTTATGATAGATATACACGGGGATGGCGCTCCAGCCGTGGCATAGGCTTCCCGCATTGCGAAATGCCATTGCACCGTCAAGCGTTTCCCAAACAGTGTCTGAGCCTGCATCGAGCATCATTTTGTATCCTACACGGATCTCCTCCAAAATAAAATCGGCATACCGTGCGGCATCTGTCATCAGCAAAGCATCGTACTCCAATATTTTGGTGGAAAGCGAACAATTATTGAGATTTCCCGCAACAATTTGACGGCAGATCGCGTCTGCATCGCCCTCGTTGCATACACCAGCCAAAATTGCAAGCGCATTGCCGAGTACCGTATATTCCTCACGTCCTTGGCGCATGGTGTAAAGCCCCCGTTCGGTAAAAAAGGCGGTATGAATGTCACGCCTCAAGGTCTCAGCCACGGACGGATACGGAAATACCTCTCCGATCGTCCGACAGGTTGCCTCAAAGGAATCAAGTGCCAAAACGAACAGGCAGTTAATAACGAGATCGGGAATCGGCTCATCCAAAGAACCAATCTTGCCACTTGAAAACTCCGACCAGTCGTAAAAATTCCAGTACTCCTTGCCCTCAAATGCGGTTACAAGCCCCTCACGGCGGTGATCCGCAAAGACCTCAAGAACTTCTGTCTGCTTTTGATACATCTCAACGGCAAGCGTTTTGTCGCCTGTATACTTGATATACTCCCACATGGCAATGATATAATAAAGTGAAAAGGACGGAATCGCCAAAGAAGAACCGCTGGGATAACAAATGGAAAGCAACCCATCCTTCCGTCGATCCATTCCGATCAGCTTGAGATTTGCCCTCGCATATGCCGCATTTTGATTTTCAAACGCATAGTAACCAAACAGCATTTGATTGCGCGAATCAAACGCATATAGTGCTTGCTCACGCCATGGGCAATCGACATAGTGTTCCATCATGCACAACCGCAGGGTATTTACGCATATGTCGTAGATGCGGCGGTCAAGAGGCGATCCTATGCTGACCGCGCGTTCATTGATCTCGTAAACCTCCGGCAAAACGCCCATATAACAGAGATCGATCGGAGCCTCGCAAAAGACCTCTATGTAACGGCATCCCAATCGAAGCATGTAGTTTGTAAACTCGTTTTTTCCGCACACGGTGCGATATTCGTAAGAAAAATCGCGGTTTCCGATCACCCTGCGCACACAGCCGTCCTCAAGGTGCTCGCCCCACGTAACCGTTACGGTCTGCTCGATGTCCGAAAACAATTCCAGCGTGGGAAAACCAACGACCTCCCCACCAAGATCGATGAGAAAATGCGTATCTCCGTCATTTTGCAAAATGTGTTCCTCACACCGACCCAGCACGCGCGCCTTTTTGATGGGGCGCGGATAAAAGGTACAATTCTTGTTGACCTCGGCAGACGGAACACAAACGCCGTCCTTGCAGGTCGCGTCATAGAAAAAGGAAAAACCAAGTTGGGAGGTGATCTCCTTTTGCAGTCCGCTCCGATAACCAAACGCTTCTTTTGAAAGCACATCTGCGCGACTTGCAAGCAAAACAGCTTGACCCGAAACAAACTCATAGATCAAGCCCGCGGGGGCGGGACGGTAGCGTGAAGTCGGAGCTCCGCAATGATATACCAAGATCACAATCCGATTATTGCCTGTTCGCAAAAGAGGTGTGACATCTATGCTGTCGTAGATCTTATAATGCTCAAAATCCCCATATTGACTTGACGCGGCGTATTTCCCATTGATAAACAAAGAATAATCGCTGTCGCAAGAAATGTGTACTATAACAGTCTCGCTTGTGTGATAAGAAAGCGTATCGTAAAACTCGGCGTATTGATCAGCTCTCTCACCCATCGCCAACCAGATCCAATTTGCTGTGTCAAAGGCTCTCACGGCATGTCACCTCTCTTCTTAAAACAACAGTATACCATAGTTCGGTCTTTTTTGCAACCGTCCTGCTAAAAAAAGATCAAAAAGACTCTCCCCTGCTCCGAAAATGAGCAGGAGAGAGACCGTTTTCATGCAGTTACTTCACAAACTCGCCGTAAATGGCATTGAGCGCCTTTTCAAGGTCGCGCTCCTCGACGCCGACGATAATATTGAGCTCGCTGGAGCCCTGGTCGA
>JAFTXB010000005.1 GCA_017461825.1 Clostridia bacterium | reverse complement strand
TACTGCGCAAAAAGCGCTCCGGGTGTGCAATTGCACACCCGGAGCGCTTTTTGCGCAGTAAGCTTGCGTGCCTACACGTTTCTGTCCGGTTCAGTAACCTCTTTTGGCGCGTTTTTACTTTTTTTCTCCAAAAAAAGCTTACGTGTAATAAAATTGTAAACCATTACGATTGCTGTGGCGCCGATCTTGGCAATCATATAATTGATGGTCAACAGATCGACCGACACATACATGATCAACTCATTCAAACCAAGGCCAAGCACACTTAATATAATAAACACAACAAATTCAGTGCCTTTTTTATGATTGTGATTCGACAAAAACACCCATTTGATACTCAAAATGTAATTAAAGATGACTGAACAGGTAAACGAAATTGCCGAAGATACCAAATAATTGATTTCGAATACTTCTGTCAGCAAAATCAAGATCGAGTAGTCAATCACAAAAGCAAGACCACCGACTACACCGAATTTCAAAATTTGATTTACGAGTTTTTTGATTGAAGCCTTGTCTAACATAGAAAACCCTCTGTTCACCTTTCAAAGCACTGCACAATAACACGGAGCCAGTCTCCGCTTTCGTCACTGCCGCTTACATAATTTTTTCTCCAATGCAGATTAAATTCTTGTCCATTCAACAAATCCTCGGGGATTTCAATCGTAACATATTCATCTTCCACAGCTATATTGCCACTGAATATAACCGTTTCATTATTACCGTCTGTAATATAAAACTCCAATGGCGTGCCATCACTCCCCCAAGTATACGCATACGGATCTTGCCCAATAAGCAATTTTACCGCAGACGTGTCGGCAGGAATTGAAATAGTACCGCTTTTATCGGCAAGTCGTGTGGAAACCATATGATTTTTGCTCTCTATAGGCTTGATTTTCATCAACAGCATGCAGCTTGTTGCATCAATAAAGGTGGGTTGAATGGGGATCACCTTTTCCACCTCATACCCCAAAGAAGAAAGCGAAGACACTCCGGAATCTATGGTATCCTTCATCAAAGCTGTATACATATTTTGATCTTTATACTGCTCGCGCAAGGCATCGGACATTTCCTGCGTTTTTTCATTAGTGACAGCCATCGTCAATCCGATAATCGGAACGCTATCTTTAATCATTGCCAATTGCGACCCGTTAAACTCCACAACTCCCCACACATCGATATCATCGGTTATTTCCGAAGGGACTCCTGCTTCGTGATCCCTCAACAACAGCTTGGCATTCGCTTTTGTTGTGCTCCAATCAGCTAAAGCTGTATAGCGCCATGCTGATTCATAATTTCTTATCACATAAGAATAAGCCAAATAACCCGTTTGTACCGTCAGCATACCAACCAAAGCCAAGGATACTATACGCATGACACCCTTTTTTCCAAACCATTCCCACAAAGCAATACCTGCCAAAACGCCGCCCAAAATATCCATGATAATGACATATCGGCTATAACCTTGAAAAAGAGTTAGGTCAAACACGTAAAAAACAAGCCAAACACCAAGCAAAGTCAAGTACTGCTTATCCCGTGTTTTCTTCAGCGCAAATAAAATAATCCAGATCAGAAAAATGACAACAAAGGTCAGTAGCCGCCCAGATGTGATTCCCATGTCGTTAGCCTTTTCGGGATGCAAGATAACCGTTACGGGCCAGATCAGATATTCAATAAAGGTGGACGGACCAAAACGCGCATAAAACGCCGAATAGTCATTGGGAGATTCCGTCAGCGAAAAATATTCCGATTTGAAAATTCCGTTGCAGTAAGGGAAAACGGGATTACCCGTGATCTCAAAGCCGATCCACATATAAATCCCCACCATCAGCAAAGCAGACATCACCCCGACCAGGACGGGAATCGGCTTGATTTTTTTGCGGAACCGGATGATATAAAATACCGCAGGCACAAGAAGGCAAAACGCATTGGACATTTTAATCGAGACCGCGCATCCTGCAACCAATGCCACCCATGCGAGGGTGCCGTTTTGCACATCTTCATCACGATCCAACAAAGCAATACGAAACGCTTCCAATAAAAACGGGATCGCAAAAGTATCGATCAAATGCGTATCCATATTCCAAAGCAGATTTTCGGTGAACAGTGCCACCACTACGATCGGAATGACACACTTGCCGATTTCACGATCACGATTGCGATCAATAGAAACAACGATATCTTTGACTTGAAAGTAAATTAGAACCAAAACAAGGGTGTTCAGAACGACCCCCAACCGGTACCCCAAGATTTTTCGAAAAAGCCACGCCATTCTATCTCCCAGAATGAAATAGTGTGCGTTACAGGCTCGAATCGGAAAGAAATCACTGTTGATGAAATCCCGTCCCAAATATTCTTGGAAATATAAATGATAATTATTTGTATCAAAATCATTGGCAGGAATGGCTATACGCAACGCACTTAACAACAAAATCGCTACTATAACCACGATATCGCCCTTAGAAACGGAAACAGACTTTATGGAAACATTTTTTCGTAGCAAAAACCACACCGCGGTCACACACAAAAAAGATATGATCAATGACAACCAATAGTTTGCCGACAGCAGATATTGCAAATAATCACTGATTGCAATACACACAGTAAAGGTCGTATATAGTGCTATCCCAAAATTAATTTTTACTCTTTTATCTTGCAAAGCGCTTTCCATGCTTTATCTCCATTTATTCTTTCAAATCGTCGCCATTCTCTTCAAACATTTTGTGCATCATATTCAGTTTCAATTCAAAATCTGAACGATCGATACGGCTTTGATGATCCGAGATCAAACCGCAAACCAAGTTGCTTAATGACACAAAGAAAGAACCGCAACTAAGATAAAACCACGCATCACCGCGTAGCAACGAAGAAAGAACACCAAATCCCGCAGTCAGTACTGCAAAGCCTCCTGCCAAAATACCGTAAAACGCCATGGGACGATATTTGCGCACCAAACGTACGATAGTAAACAATACCTTTAGACCGTCGGAAACCGTGTTCAATTTGGATACACTGCCCTCGGGGCGATCACGATAGGAAACCAACACATTACGCAAAGCCAAATTCTTGTCCAACGCATGAATGGTCATTTCGGTT
>JAFTXB010000122.1 GCA_017461825.1 Clostridia bacterium | reverse complement strand
GTGTTTAACATTGCCAATTGCGGCGACCACGTTGTGTCGTCGTCCACCATTTACGGCGGAACCTTTAATCTGTTTGCCGTCACGATGAAGAAAATGGGGATCGACTTTACTTTCGTGTCTCCCGATTGCACCGCCGAAGAGCTTGAAGCGGCGTTCCGTCCCAACACCACGGCTGTGTTTGGCGAAACGATCGCAAACCCTGCTCTGACGGTTCTTGACATCGAAAAATTTGCCAACGCCGCACACGCGCACGGCGTTCCGCTGATCATTGACAACACTTTTGCCACCCCCGTCAATTGCCGTCACTGTGAGTGGGGAGCCGACATTGTAACGCATTCGACCACCAAATATATGGACGGTCACGGCTCGGCTGTTGGCGGTTGCATTGTTGACAGCGGCAAGTTTGACTGGCTCGCGCACGCCGAAAAATTCCCGGGTCTCTGCACCCCCGACGACAGCTATCACGGTATCGTTTACGCCGAAAAATTTGGCAAAGAAGGCGCGTTTATCTACAAAGCAACCGCACAGCTGATGCGTGATTTCGGCTCCACCCCCGCACCGCAAAGCGCCTTTTTGCTCAATCTGGGCCTCGAAAGCCTGCATGTGCGCATGGAGCGTCACTGTGCCAACGCTTTGGCTGTTGCAAAGTTTTTAGAATCGCATGAAAAGATCACTTGGGTGACTTATGCGGGTCTGGAATCGAGCCCCTACTACGCATTGGCGCAAAAGTATATGCCAAAAGGCACCTGCGGCGTGGTCAGCTTTGGTGTGAAAGGCGGCAGAAAAGCAGCCGAAGCCTTTATGAAGCACCTGCGTCTTGCCGCAATCGAAACCCACGTTGCCGACGCGCGCACCTGCTGTCTGCATCCCGCCTCGGCTACCCACCGCCAAATGAATGACGAAGAACTGCTCGCCGCCGGTGTCTCGGGCGACCTCGTCAGCCTCTCATGAGGTATCTAAAACGCCGACGACCTCATCGCCGACCTTGATCAAGCCCTCGCACAAATTTAAGGGGACGAGGGGGGCTCGGGGGGCGCGGATTCGAGAAAACTTTTTGAAAAAAGTTTTCTCGAGCTCTTTCAAAAACTTTCCCAAAAGGTTAAAAACGCCTACCGCCGCACAAACGACAAACGCACAATCTTTGTAGGGGAGGGGCTTGCTCCTCCCGAAAACAAATGCTTACCGTCGCACAAACGGCAAACGCACAATCTTTGTAGGGCGGGGGTAGCGAAGCGACACGAGCGTAATGAATGACATCACAGTGTGATGTCAGAACGCGAGTGTGACCGAGCCACAGCGAGAATTGCTCCCGCCGAAAACAAACGCCTACCGCAGCCCCTTCCGTATTCCGAGTAACTTTTTTAAAACATTTTCTGCAAAATACAAACAGAAAGAGAGAAGAAAAATGCCGATCAAGATACCAAACGAGCTCCCCGCGGCGCGGACGCTTGCCGAGGAGAATATATTTGTCATGTCGGAGACGCGCGCTGTGACGCAGGATATCCGACCGCTCAAGATATTGCTTCTCAATTTGATGCCCACCAAGGTGGTAACCGAAACGCAGTTTTCGCGTCTGTTGGGAAACACTCCCTTGCAGGTTGAGCTGACGCTGATGCACACCAAATCGCATCAATCCAAAAACACGTCCGAGGAGCACCTTTTGGCGTTTTACAGCACCTTTGATGAGATCCGCCATTGCAAGTTTGACGGTATGATCATCACGGGCGCGCCTGTCGAGCATTTGCCGTTTGAAGAGGTTGAATATTGGGACGAGCTTTGCGAGATCATGGAGTGGAGCCTCACTCACGTTCAAAGCACCTTCCACATCTGCTGGGGGGCGCAGGCGGGGCTGTACTATCATTTCGGTATCGGTAAATATCAGCTCGACCGAAAAATGTTTGGCATTTTCCCGCACACAGCCGATCACAAAAAGTCGATCCTGTTCCGCGGATTTGACGATGTGTTTATGGTGCCGCATTCGCGCCACACGGGCGTTGACCGAGCCGAAATCGAAGCCGTTCCCGAGCTTAAAATTTTGGCATCCTCGCCCGAAGCGGGCGTGTTTGCCGTCAAAACGCAGGAGGGGAGACAGATCTTTATCACGGGACACCCCGAGTACGATGCCGACACGCTCAAAAAGGAATACGACCGTGACGTGGCTGCCGGCAAGCCGATCGATCTGCCCAAAAACTATTTTCCCGACAACGACCCCACTCGCGAGCCGCCCGCAACATGGCGCTCGTCGGCAAACCTGCTCTATTCAAACTGGCTGAACTATTTCGTCTATCAAGCCACGCCGTTTGATCTCGATCGCCTGCAATAACTCCGTTTCTTCAAGAGACACCTACGAAAAACACGCGTGGGTGTCTTTTTGCATTGTAGTATCTTGGATCACAAACGCATATCGCCATATAATACGGTTTTCATCCATCGTAACGGGACGGTCAAGACCGTTCCCTACATAACAAACGCGTATATCGTATGATGTGGTTATAAATCCATCGTAACGGGACGTCGAGGCGCCGTCCCCTACAAAAAAACAACCGATCTCCACCGCACAACCGAAAATCACACAAACCCGTAGGGCGGTGGCTTGCTCCCGCCGAAAACAAACGCCTACCGCCATATAATACGGTGTTCATCCATCGTAACGGGACGAGCAAGCCCGTCCCCTACAGCGTTTGTGCACCATTTTTTCGCAAATCTAACATCGGTGAGCAGGCAGGGTCTTGGAGGTGCCTGACTGCTTGCGGGAGCTAATGTTCCGTCAGCGAACCAACTAAAAATTTATTGCCTCCAACTTCGGAACGGGGCAGAACATTACATTTTATATCCCAACATCTCCCTGACCCAAAAAGTTTGGGGGCGT
>JAFTXB010000121.1 GCA_017461825.1 Clostridia bacterium | reverse complement strand
GTCGGCATCCGAAATGCTCACAGACGTGAAGCACTTGCTTCCGGAACCGCTTCCGATCAAAGAGCTAATCGTCGAATCGTCCTTTGCCTGTACTTCCTTATCCTTACCGTTTCCCTGTGTTGTTGCATGTTCCCAATCATGATCGAAAGAGTTATCATATACCAAACAACGATTTATTGATCCGGTGTTCTGACCGACCAAACCACCCATTTTAAAGTACGCAGTACAAAGGTACACTGTCGCATCGGTCCATAGTGCTTTACTGTAACCCGAAACGCTCTTGATATAGATGTAATCTGTATTTTTATTTGCCATACAGTCCGTCAATGTACCTGCATTTTGCCCTGCTATGTTTCCAAGGCAAACAGTATTACTTTCAGGAGCACCAACTGTTTTAACACCCAACAACGAGAAAGTATGCGTACCATTCGTTTGATACCCTTTTATCACGGAACCAGAAACGCTACTTCTTGTTAAAGTACCATTGTTCTCACCGACAATACCGCCTACATATAGCGTCGTATATTTGTAGTGACTGGAGTCACCCACACCAACACTCAATGCTGCCGTATTGGTAACATCCACCGTTCCGTTGACAAAATGCACGTTGTCCATGGTACCCATGTTAACATTACAAACACCGCCAACCGTCAACGTAATAGAGCGCAAATATCCGCCGCCGGTAACCTTTGCCCCTTTGACGGTCAGGTTTTTGATCGTGCCGTTGTTCCACGCAAATATCGCATGGCTTTGTCCGCTCAATCCCGAGATCGTATGTCCGTCACCGTCAAAAACGCCTTGGAAATCATTGATCTGCGTCAACGCGTCAACCGAAATATCGGCAGTCATTTTATAGTGGTAACCTTTGCCCCAATATTTGGAGTTGTTTGCAAGATTTTTCAAATCCTCGGCTGTTGAGATCAGATAAGGACTTGAAGACGAACCCAATCCTCCCGAAAAACCGCCTTTTGATGTAAAGGACATCTGATAAATAGAAGTATCACCGTATTTCATTGTAATCGAGAAGTCGCCCTCTTTGAGCACGGTAACCACACCTTCATTGGTTACGGATGCAACAGACGCATCACTGCTCTCAAAGGTAAACACATCGGTAAAGGATGCCGCAAGACTTTTCGGGATTGTATTAAGATAAAGCACGTCGCTTTTCACCACGCGGTTGTTGATTACAACGTATTTCTGATCGGTGCCTTCGCGAGAAACAACTACAGCACTTTCGATCTGATCGTCAACGATCTGATTGTAGAGTACCTTAGAGGTTTCACCGTGAACATTGATCTGATAGCTCTCACAAAGATTGAGCAGCTTTACATAATATCTTGCGATCTCGGCTTCCATTTCCCCGACATTTTGAAGTCCCTCATCCACATAAGGCTTTATTGTAGTTGTGTATGAGATCATACCGTCCATGCTGTTTACCCAAGAACCGAGCTCATAATATGCGTTCTTCAACGCATATCCTTTTTCTTTCTGCAATTCACTGATCTGATACTGATAGCAGGTTGCCAGACAGGTATTGGCAAAAAGGTAAGTGGTATATAAGTCCTCTGTAAAAGCTACGCATTCGTTGACCGCTTCATCCATTGAAACGTTCGAGATGCTTTGCGCACGGTGCAAATTGTAGTACAGCATAACCTCTTGAATTGAATAATCACCCGCAAATTCTCCACCGGTCATTGCAGCAGTCAAGTCATTTACTTTGATGGCAGCAACGTAAAGTCTGTCAAAAGCCACTTTTACCGGATCATTTTTACTATTCGGATCTACAGGCTCCTCTTGAGCCGACAGCAACTGATCATACAATGTATATAGTTCTTTTTTCCAATTGTAGTAGCCTTTTTTATTATTGACATCAAACTTTTCTTGGTGAAAATCCTTTATTGTCTTTTCATAATTGGAATTTTTGATCGTATCGGTAATATAACTTGCCTGTTCGTTCATCTTTCCAATCATAATTTCGGTTTGCTTATCAAGGTCGGCAGCAATTGAAGCATACAAAGACTCCAGCTGTCCACCCAATTGGTTCACCATATCCTTGGTATTGTTGCTGACCTTATAAATTACACCGTGACCGGAGGGGCCGTTAGTGAAGCCGGCAAGCGTCTTTGCAAAGCCTCCAATATAAGGAACAAACGACAAAACCTTTAACCCAAGGTTAGCATAATAAAACGATTTTGTAAGTGTATCATTATAGGATACCTTTTCAAAATCAAAACCCGTCTCTTCAAATTTGTAAACAACGTCGTTATAAAGCGCAACATCGTTTGCATACAGCAATCTGTAATAGTCCTCACTCGGGATACTTCCCAGAGCGATTGGTTGAATGGGAGGAACTCGGCTTACGGTTGTGCCTGTATTGGCATCTTCCGCAAAGCTGAGGATCGGCAATGTAAGAGACACCATAACAACAGCCAAAAATGCAGCAAAAAGCCGAATGAGGATCCTATTCGTTGGCATTTGTGTTTTCATTGAACTAACACCCCTTCTAAATTTTTGAATCGCTTGACAAGAAATATAAAAGCTTGCTTCTTGTTATCGCCATCCATTCCATATTGTAGCACAATACCTCGATAAAGTCAATAGTTTTTCGACTTATATTTCTATTTTTATTAAGTACACTTAATAACAGACGCATCCATCATATTCCCCCAACCTTTCGCATATATATGAAAAAGACTTTCAAAAACGGAGGCAAAAGATGATCGGATATCAAAGCAAAAAAGCTGCTGTAAGCCACGGCTTGAGCAGTGAAGAGGCGGAACAATCAAGAAAGGCGCACGGCAGCAATGCGCTCACCCAAAAAAAGGGTCCCGGCTTTTTGCGCCGTTTTATTTCCAATCTCAACGATCCCGTCATCCGCATCCTGCTCGGAGCCCTATGTGTAAAGCTGGTATTGCTGTTTCGGGATGCCGACATTGCCGAAACTTTAGGGATTGCCGTTGCCGTTTTTTTAGCGGCGCTGATCTCCACCCTCTCCGAACATGGGTCGGCACGCGCATTTGAAAAGCTCTCACTCGAATATAGCAATGTGCAATGCCGCGTCCGACGCGACGGCACGGTTTGCGAGCTTCCTTTAACCGATGTGGTGGTAGGCGACACCGTTCTTTTGTCCGCCGGTGAAATGATCCCCGCAGACGGGCTTTTGAGAGCGGGCGAACTCCGTACCGATCAATCGGCAATGACAGGTGAGAGCCGAGAGATCCGCAAACTGGTATCCGCCGATACATCCATGTCGCCCGCATCCCCTTCTGCCCTCTTTCGGGGCTGCACCGTAATCTCGGGGGGCGGCGAGATGGAGGTTGTCTCGGTGGGAGACCGCACCTTTCTCGGGCAGATCTCAACCGAAATTCAGGAAGAAACGCGCGAAAGCCCCCTAAAACTCCGCCTCTCAAAGCTTGCAAAGCAGATCAGCATCCTCGGCTACGTTGCCGCGATCCTCGTCGCTCTCGCCTATCTCTTCAACAGCTTTGTTCTCGATAGCGGCATGCAATGGGAGCTCATCGTCTATAAGCTGAAGGATACGGGTTATCTGTTTTCCAATCTGCTTCACGCCTTCACACTGGCGCTGACGGTTTTGGTAGTTGCCGTTCCCGAGGGGCTGCCCATGATGATCGCGGTGGTTCTCTCGTCCAATATCCGCAAGATGGTGCGCGATCAGGTGCTGGTACGAAAGCCTGTCGGTATCGAGGCGGCGGGAAGCATGAATATCCTCTTTACCGATAAAACCGGGACCTTAACAGAGGGCAAAATGCGCGCTGACGTATGCCTGTTTGCTAACGGCATGACAACTCCCCTCCCCTCACTCCTCGCGCGAAGCGGCGAGCCTTCCGAGCTGATCACCCTTGCCCTTCGCTTTGGCACCGATGCGTCGGTCGGCCGTGACGCAAGCGGAAAAAGATGCGTGATTGGGGGAAGCGGCACAGACCGCGCGCTACTGGAAGCAACCCTCAAAGCCGTACCGCGGGAAGGCTATGAGGCCGTCTCGCGCCTCGCGTTTGACAGTGCTCGAAAGTATTCCGCCGTGACCGTCAGGGGTACAAAACGGCTCACCTTTGTCATGGGAGCTCCCGAGCGTCTGCTTCCATGCGTTCGCACAGCCCTCTCGCCCGACGGCACCCCCTCGGCGTTTTCCCGCACGCAGACCGAAAAAAGCATTCGCGCCTATACCGCAAAGGGCATCCGCGTGCTTGCCGTGGCGGTCTCGCAGGAGGGGATTGATGCAAGCCGCCACGCCGACGGCATCAAAGGCTCGCTCACGCTCCTTGGCGCGATCTGCATCAGCGATCCCCTCCGCCCCGAGGCGGCACACTCGGTGGCAGAGCTGTGCGAGGCAGGCATCCACGTTGTTATGATCACGGGAGACAACCGCGACACAGCGGCATATCTCGCGTCGGGATGCGGGATTCTCAATCCAAAAAACGATCTCGTCCTCACGGGTGAGGAGCTTGCGCGTTTGTCGGATGAAAGCGTTTTAAAACTTCTGCCCCGTCTTGCCGTTGTCGCGCGCGCCCTGCCAACCGACAAAAGCCGATTGGTGCGCCTTGCTCAGGAGGCGGAGCTCGTCACGGGCATGACGGGAGACGGCATCAACGACGCCCCCGCTCTCCGCCGCGCCGACGTGGGATTTGCAATGGGTAGCGGCACGCAGGTGGCAAAGGACGCGGGGGATATTATTATTCTCGACAACAACCTTGCATCGGTCACAAAAGCCGTCCTTTACGGGCGCAACGTTTTCAAAAGTATCCGAAAATTCATCACGCTCCAGCTTATTATGAACCTCTGCGCCGTTGCCGTCACTATGATCTGTCCATTTCTCGGCATCGACTCCCCCGTCACCGTCGTGCAGATGCTTTGGATCAATCTCATCATGGACACCTTGGGCGGCTTGGCGTTTGCGGGAGAACCCGCCCTGCCCGAATGCATGAAAGAGCCCCCAAAGCGGCGCGACGAGCCGATCCTCAACCGCTATATGGCAGTTGAAATCCTATGGCTCGGCGCATTCACGGTGGCACTCTGCCTCTTTTTCCTCTTTTCCCCCACCGTCACGGCAATTTTTCGACCGCATGAGACGCGACTTTACCATCTCACCGCCTTTTTCGCGCTGTTCATTTTTTCGTCGGTGTTCAATTGCTTCAACGCGCGCACCGACCGCCTAAAGCTGACGGCAGGACTGCGAAAAAACCGCGTTTTCCTTTGCATTATGATCGCAATTCTTGTCATCCAACTTGCCTTTGTCTACCTCGGGGGGAGCATTCTGCGCACCGCTCCGCTCACTCCAAAGGAAATGCTCGTTACAATGTTGCTTTCTCTTGCGGTCTTCCCTGCCGACATTATCCGAAAATCGATCCATCGCCTTTTGAAAAAGCGCGGAGGTTACTGAAAAACACACAAAAAAAGAGCCCTGCTTTGCCGTTCCCGAACAGGAACAAAGCAAAGCAGAGCTTTTTATTTTATTCACTCACGAATACAAAGCGTGCTCCAAAATTGGCTGCAACGCCTTGAAAAAGCGATAGAAGCCAAGGTCTGTCGGATGCGAAAGGTCGACCAGACAAGCATCGGATTCATCCCCCGCAAAAATCGAGGCGCCGTCCAGAAAATAAACGTTTCGGTCGCCCTCTGCAAGCGCATTTCGGAAGGTCTCCATAATGATCGACCGCCTCGCGTTCTGATCCTCACGGAACAGGAAATTGGGCATGGAAATGATGACGTACGGCAGATCGGGATGCTTTTTGCGGATCTCCCGATACAGCTTTTCGTGTGTCTTGAGCAGGTGCTCCGCATTGGGGGCGTTGTGGTCGTAATCCGAAACGAACGCCGCCATTTCAAGACCTGCAAGATACTCGATCATCTCATCCTCCGCCTTGCCGTTTCCCGAAAAACCGAGATTGACGTAATCCATATCCAACGCACGGGACAAAAAATTCTGATAGCAGGTGCCGGGACGCGATGCACACCCACCCTGCGTGATCGACGAGCCGTAAAACACCACGGGTTTTTCTATGGTATAGCCGCGCGGCTCTGCAAATGTACTTCCCTGCTTCACACCGATATACAGCTTGCAAACGTTGTTATAAAGCGGGAAATTGAGAATATAATCGGTCATTGTGCCGCTCGTATCAACGATCGACTCATACCCCTTGTCACAGCTGACGGGGGGAACGAACGAGCGCGCGTAGAACTGGCGGTTGCCCTTTTCCGAGAGGCGGTAAAGATCAAATCCGCAGATCCCCACAAACGGCATATGTGCCATTTTCCTCTGCTCGTTCCATTCGGCGCGAATGGCAATATAGGGGGAATCGGTGCGAAAGCGCGCGCGTATTCCGGCGGTATTTCCATGCAGGCTCAAAACACCCGCGCTGACCCGCTCTGCCACCTCGCGCGGCATACGGCAGTAAGGATCCTTTCCCGTTGCACCGTAGATCATAAAGGGTGCCTCTGCGGCATCATACCACGTAATATCCTCTCGCTCTACCTTGCCGGGCAATGCAAAATTTCGGTCGATCTTCGCAATATCCATTGACAGAAAAACCTCCGCTGTTTATATGCCGTGCGCCATAACGTTGACGGTTGAGTAAAGATTCGAGCGGTTTACGGTCATGCTGGACTCGGGCTCTCCAAAGGGAAGCAGCTTTTCATCAAGTTCCTCAATGCGGTCGATCTTTCCGTTCACGTAGTCGAGAATTCTGCGGCGGCAAGCGTCGGTGCGGTGAATGATACCGCCGAGACGGATATCCTGCACGTCAAAGCCGTGTGGCTTATTGTCTGTCATCCACTGCTTTTCAAAGGCTCTTGCAAAGACCTCAAGACGCTTTCCAACCTGCACGTACTCATTTTTCGCCAGCGACTCCAAGGTCTCCTTATCGCCCGCCTCATAAGCCTTTCTCGTACGCAGTCCAAGCTCATACTTGATCTCCATTACATCACAAAGCTTTGCGGCACAGTCAAAGACGTAGCCGTAGCGGCGGCTCTTTTTGGCGGTTGCGTGAAGCTGTGCGGCATACTCCCCGTACTTCTTGCCCGCGCCCTCTTTGACGCTGTAATCGAGAAAATCGTTGAAGTAATCGGAATAGAGCATATACTTCGAGGGGTTGCGGGGTCTGCCGGTATAGGGGATGACGTCGTTGGGGGAATCGATCGCCATAAATTCGTCAAAATCAATGCCGCAGAAGGACTTGAACTTTGCCTTGATCTTTGCTTCGTCGGTGTTGCCCTTTGCGTACTCGGCAAGGTAGAACAGAGACGGCAGCTGCGAGAAGTGCGAGCACTCTGCCCCGTCGTCGCCCCACATGGTCATAAAGACGTTGCGGATGCGGTGCTTCTTGCAGGCGTCAAGCGCGGGGAGCATCGACTCAATGGTAAAGCGGTTGTACGGGATCATGCCGTACCAGCTCCACGAGCCGCCCGCAAACCACGTGTTCTTGGAAAGCTGCTTGTGGTTTTCGATCATGCCGCTGTAGATCTCCTCGGAGGTCTGATAGTAGTCCCAGTAAACGGGGATCACCTCTGTGGGCATCGACTCCACGACCTCCTTTGGCACGGTGGTCTTGGGAATGGTGTATCTGCCGCCGTTCCATGGACGGAAATACATATCCGACCACAGCATAATATCCTCGTAACCGTATTTTTTCGCGATCTCGCAAACCTTTGCAAGATGGCGCTTCATAATGGTGTTGACGGTCTCGTAACCGTGAATATCCATGTGCTTTCCGCGCCCCAGCATATGAGCCTCGTCCATACCGATGTGGATCTTGCGGGTGGCAAAGCACTCGGAGAGGGTTGCAAACATACGGTCGATCAATTCATAGGTGCGGTCGTCGTCGGTCAACAGAATATCGTCGTAATCGACCTTGACCTTGTTCCAACGGAAAAACGTTTTCATGTGTGCAAGCGTTTGAATGCAGGGGATCATTGTGATACCAAGCGAAGCGGCAAACGCGTCGATCTCCTTCATTTCTTCCTTTGTATAGCGGCCTCTCATATAGCCGAAGTAGGGTTCGCCGTCCACCTCGTAGGTATCCTCGGTGTAAAGCATCACGCAGTTGTAGCCCATCTTCTTAAGCAGAGGAAGATAGCGTTTGAGAGCATCCATGCTCATCACCGCGTTACGGGACATGTCGATCATCACGCCAAAGGTATCAAACTTTTTCATAACATTTTCCCTTCCGTAATTTAAAAATATTTTGCCTTTTTTCAACAGCGCATTGTTTCATTTTATATTTTATAACAAAAAATCAAACTTGTCAAGTTAAATATCTTGCCGTGTCTTAACACAATCTTGCT
>JAFTXB010000120.1 GCA_017461825.1 Clostridia bacterium | reverse complement strand
CCGGCCCCTGTTATCTCGGCGTCTGGTTCGGCGAAGACTATTCCGTATGCGCCGCATATGATTTCTCAGCTCAGAAGTTTGTAATCGGCACGAACAATATGGAGTATGGTTCTTCGATTTCAGATCCTTTCGCATCGAAGGCGTATTCATGGACTCGGATGTCAAGCGGCAATTATCCGCTGCACCGCTTCGCGTTAAAGATTGTGGAAAACACCGCGACGATCTATATCGACGGCATCCCGATGCTGTCGTATACGGACCCGTCCTTTGCATCGTCCGACGATATCCTGCTGATGTACACCAAGGGCGAATTTATCATAGACAACATCACCGTTTCAAATTCGGATTATGACGTTACGACGGGCTCTGGCGCGACGATTATGAAAGTCGATTTCCAAAACGGCTCGGAGTCGCTTTCAGACTGGACTCTCGGCGGTTATACTCCCGCTGATATCCGTGAATTCGATATGAGCGAATATTTCTCTGACAGCCACGTCCACACGAATGTTCTTGTGGCTTCACACGAGGCGACATATTTCCACGGTTCCTATGACGAATATGAATGCTCCTCTTGCCATAAGCGTACCGTCGTCGAAGTGGGCGGCGTTCTCGAGGGTGACGTGCTCGTGCACGTGAGTGCATTTGACCCGACCTGTACCGTAACCGGACATAACGAGTATTGGTACGACCGCGAAGGCAGACGCTTTTCCGACGCAGAAGGGAAAACGGAGATTTCGCTGTCAACGATAATGATAGCTGCAAGCGGTCACGACCTCACCTATCATCCGGCAGTACAAGCGAGTGTGACCGAAGAGGGATTTGTGGAGTACTGGAACTGCTCACGGTGCAAAAAGAACTTCGCCGATGCGGAGGGAAAAACCGAGATCGGTCTCGTAAAGACCGATGCGACACGCGAGGTCGAAAGTGCTATAACAGCAATCGGCAAGGTGAAATACCGCGAAGAAAGTTCTGTCTATGGAACGGGTATCGTCGGTAAGTTTACGTCATTCGGCGGGAATTCGTGTTATTCTGTGCTCGATGTCGGAAACAGAAACTCGAAGCTCAATGCCGATTACACCGTTGAGATGCTGATCCGCATCCGCGACGTAGACAAGACTACTGAGATCGGCGGAGCAAGCGGTGCGTTCTTCGGACTGGCGTGTGAGAATTTCACCGTTGGCTACGATTTTGTTTCCGAAAAGTGGGGCGTATCCCCGATCTCCGGACTCTTTGCTTCATATGCCTTCAATCCGAGTGAGACCGGACCGATGTGCGTTCTTGACGACGGATATTTCCACACTGTCACGTTCGAATGTACTACAGAAGCGATCCGTGTATTTGTTGACGGTGTCTGCGTGCTGAACGAAAGCTCGCTTGTCCGCGAGAACAACAGGTACTGTATCTTCTATCCCAGGCTTTGCACCGTCGAGTTTGCAAGCTATGGGTTCATGTATGACGGCGTTTGGGTGAACGATCACCTGACGGGGCGTGATATCGTCTCTGCGTCCACCTGGACAAGCAGAGGTTCAGCTTACGGTACTACGGTAAAATCGTTTAACGGAAGTAAGTTCATAGATTCTCTGCGAGCGATCGAATACGCCGAGGTTATGTATGACGCCCTCTCGGAAAACGAAAAATTGCTCGTTTCAAATTATGCTGAGCTTGTGACTGCAAGAAATATGTACGAATGGCTTGCATCAAGACCGCCCTACGGTGATGCAACGGGAGATGGGAAGATCAATCTTTCAGATGTGTCATCAATCCTTCAATACGTTGCTAAATGGGATATCGAAGTAAACACCGAGTTTGCAGACGTTAACTGTGACGGTATTATTAACCTTACCGATGTTTCAATGATTCTTAAGTATATTGCAAAATGGGACATTATTCTCGGCATCTGATACGTAGATAACACCGGTTGTAAAATCGGTGGTCTCTACGAAAAGACACCGACATTGCACATTTTACTTACCATGTTGTGCTGACTTTTTGGGGCAGGATGGGGTAAGGGAGAGGGAGTTTGAAATAGTGAAAATTATTTGGAGAGTGTAAAAAGCGTTGTGATCCTATTTCTAATATGAATCTTTGCGTCCATTTTTCCAAATCTACTTGAAATTTATTTCTAACTGGTGTATAATGTTTATGACAATTAAACAAACGGGAGCTCGTATTACGGGCTGAGAGGAAGGTGTGACCTTCGACCGAGAACCTGATTTGGATAATGCCAACGTAGGGACGCCTGATACAAGGGTATTAGGAATAACAAAGTACATTAAGGAAGTTACCAGATCGGTAGCTTCCTTTTTTGTTGTTTTGGAGGTTTGGGTTGAAAGTTACGTGGATACAAAATCGTATGTTAGCTGTTTCAACCCCATTTGTGCCTTGCCGCCAAAAGACGGGCGCCATTCCTCACATCCTCAAGGATGCAAGGAAACGTCACAAATCAAAGAAAGGTATGGTCAAAAGTATGATAAAGATCAACGGCGAAGAACTGAACATTGCAGGTAAGACAGTAGAGGAATACCTTGCAACCACAAACTATGATCCAAAACGGATCGCAGTCGAGCGTAACGGAGATATTGTCCCTAAGGCACAGTACAGTGAAACGGTACTGCAGGATGGTGATAGCGTAGAGGTCGTCAGTTTTGTGGGAGGTGGTTGATCTGATCCCGACAAAAGAAGAATGGAATAAGGCTTTATGCGAACGACACGGTGAAGATGTGCAAAAGAAGTTTTCATCAGCAACGGTAGCCGTGTGTGGTCTCGGCGGACTTGGCTCAAATATTGCAATATCTCTTGCACGTGCCGGCATCGGTAAACTGATCCTCATTGATTTTGACCGTGTGGATATTACGAATCTGCAACGTCAGCAATACAAGGCAGATCAAATAGGCAAATATAAAACGCAGGCTTTGTCTGAAAACCTCAAAGAGATTGCTCCGTATGTTGAGCATACAACTCATACTGTTCGTGTTACGGAAATCAATGCTACGGAGCTTTTGAAAGATGCCGATATCATCTGCGAAGCCTTTGACAATGCAGAGTGCAAAGCGGTGCTGACCAATACCGTGCTTGAAACAATGCCCGACAAATATCTTGTCGCTGCATCAGGTATGGCTGGAATGGACAGTGCAAATACAATTCAAACACGAAGGGTAGCAAAGCGTTTTTACATCTGCGGTGACGGTGTGAGTGACGTGGAAGAGTCAGGAAGTCTTGTTGCATCCCGTGTAATACTTTGCGCCGCACATCAGGCACACACCGTACTCCGAATTTTGACAGAACAATTTGAAACATAAAGAAAGAAGGAAATATAAATGAACAACGATAAACTGATCAGCGGCGGACACGAATTTAACTCCCGTTTTATTCTCGGTTCCGGCAAATATTCTATGAAACTGATTGATGCGGCAGTGAAATACGCGGGTGCAGAGATCATCACACTTGCTGTTCGCCGTGCAAATACCAAGGATCAAGAAAGCATTCTCGACTACATCCCCGAAGGTATTACCTTACTTCCTAACACCAGCGGCGCAAGAAATGCCGAGGAAGCCGTGCGTATTGCTCGCCTTGCCCGTGAGCTTGGCTGCGGTGATTTCGTCAAGATCGAAATCATGAGAGATTCCAAGTATCTGCTTCCAGACAACCAGGAAACCATCAAGGCAACCGAGATCCTTGCCAAAGAGGGATTTGTGGCTATGCCGTATATGTATCCCGATCTCAATGTTGCCCGTGACCTTGTAAACGCAGGTGCAGCTTCCGTTATGCCCTTGGCTTCGCCAATCGGCTCCAACAAAGGACTTGCTACTAAGGAGTTCATTCAGATGCTTATCGATGAAATTGATCTGCCTATTATTGTGGATGCGGGTATCGGCAGACCTTCACAGGCTTGCGAAGCTATGGAAATGGGTGCCGCTGCGATTATGGCGAACACCGCACTTGCGACTGCAGGTGACCTTCCGATGATGGCTTCTGCATTTAAGAACGCTATTGAAGCAGGTCGTAAGGCATATCTTTCCGGACTTGGCAGAGTGCTTACCCGTGG
>JAFTXB010000119.1 GCA_017461825.1 Clostridia bacterium | reverse complement strand
GCCGTCCTTGTTTTGCTGATATTTCATTTGCAAAGCAATATCCGCGGTTGCAAAGGGGAGCGGCTCGTTTTCTGCTGTAAACAGCCGTCTGATCTGCGGGATCTTGAGCAGGATCGCCGCAACGATGACGGTCAGCACGGTTTCGGGGAGCATATACACGCCGTTGTAGCAGATCGAATAGAGGACGGGATTGTTTTGAATGATCTGCCCAAAGGCTTCAAACTGCTCAAAGTTTGCCCAAAGGATGATGCCTGCGAGAAAATGGACGACAAAGCGCAGCACGCACACCATGGTGATGCCGCCAAGCCAGCCCCGGTATCCCTTTTTGCGGAACACGCCCGCCAAGCCCAGCACGGTGTAGGCGAGAATGTAGTCGAGCAGAAGCGAGCCGATGAGCATCCCCGGCGTCAGTCCCAAGCCGAACACACCTCCCTGCAAAATTTGAAACCACGAAAAGCAGAAAGCCGTGCCAAGACCCCAACGCCAGCCGTATTTGATGGCAATGAGCGAGACGGGGAGCATGGAAAAGAGGGTGATAGAGCCGTCAAAGGGGAGCTTGAAAAACTTGATGTAGCTGAGCACCACCGAAAGGGCGAGCATGATGGCGCACTCGCACAGAGCGCGCAGGCGTTTGATTCTTGCGTTTTGCATAAAAACACCTCCAAAAAATTTGACCGCACGAAAATTCCGTGCGGTCAATTACCGAAGGTGAAAAAGCGTTGACTTTCTTTTTCCTCCGTTTATGGAATCTCCCTACGCCGGTATTATCCGTATCAGGTATAAGGGTTCGGCACAAGCCGTCTCAGCCGTCCGTTATGGGACAGCACCCCCGATTTTATGCGGTTCGTGTGGTATTATAGCACATCCCTTTGGGTTTGTCAAGTGGTTTTTGGAATTTTTATTTTTGCATCAATAGTAGTAATTGATGCCGACTTCCTTCATTGTGGGGGCTTCTGCCATGATGTCTTCATCAATTTTAATATCGGTAAAATGCTTTTCGCACTCCTCAAGAAAGAGCTTTTCGACGAGATCGGCGGCAAAATTTTTAAACCATGTTGCGTTTTCTTCCTTCTCGTATGCCTTTTCGGTGTGCGGATATTTTTTTACGATGTGGTAGCCGTAGATCGATTCCACGATCGCAACTCCACCGTCCTCCACGCCGTCAAGCGCCTCAATGATGTCGGAGAGGTATTTATTTCCCTCACCGGTTGCAAGGTAGTCGAGGTTCTTTTGGAGATAGTAACCGTCGTCGTAGTCGGTTCCGAGGGCTGCGTTGGTGTCCTCCTTGGAGATCGCCGCCTCAAATTCCGCGTCGGTGCTGTTCTTCAGCGTTTCAAACAGCCCCTCGGCTCGATTTGCAAGAGCTTTCAATTCATCCTCGGTCATTTTTTCGGTCTTGTATTCCGAGCCCTCCTCGTTCATCACGTACGCGGGCTTTCCGTTGACCGAATCGTAAGCGATCTTTTTGTAGTCGCTGTCCTTGACGAAATACATGACATCGCCGTTTTCATCGGTGATCTTGGAGCCGTCCTCGTTATATCCAACCACGCCGTTGTGCACGTCGTAGTAAACGCGGTCCTTTTTCTCGCCCTCGGTGTAATAATAGATCACGTCCTTGTTTTCGTCGGTCTCGTATACATAATTGTAGGCGGGGAGGAAGATCTGACGGAAATGCACGTAATTTTCGCGCATGAATTCGTCCTTGACCGTAGGTCCTACCCCTGCGGCATCCTTGCCGTAAAGATGTTCCTGCACGGCATCGACCTTTGCCTGCAAAACATACGCCTCCTTTAAGAGATCATAATTGACCCCGTAGGTGGCAAGCACGGCGTTGAGCTTGGTTTTGGAGCCCTCGCCGTCGGTGCGCAGGATCTCGCCGAGGCGATCCTCGATCTCCTCCTCGGCAGTGGCGGAAAGGCTGAGCCCTTCCTTTTCGAACAGATAGAGTGCTGCAAGGTAGGTTTTGCAGTTATCCAGGATCAGACCGCTGTAATATGAGTCAATGGTTTCAAATGTTTCACCGTCAAATTTGTCTTGGAAGCTCCAAAAGTTGCTGTCTGCCGCTGTTACGCCGTTTGCGGTGTAGCCATAGTAGCAAAGGTTGCCCTTCATGCGGCTGAGCATCAGCTCATAGAGGTTGACCGAAAGGGTAACGGTGACACCGTCCTTTTTCAGCGTCATCAGTGTTTTTCCTTTGCCGCCGCAGGAAACAGCGCAAAGGAGCGTCAAAAGCAGCGCCAAGGTCAGCGCAAATACGCGCAGAATGTGTTTTTTCATGGATCTGATCCTTTCATACAATATCATGCCTATATTATACATGATAAAATTCGTTTTGTCTATGCTTTTTCGTTTCGGATTTCAAGATATTTTTCAAACATTTTGTGAATAAGTGCCAGCGCGTCGTCGCCCTTTTGCAATCGCATGCAGATATGGGGCTCACCCGACATGATCACGCGGAGCCTGCCAAAGAGGGCGGAAAGCTCCGACCAAATGTCCACGTCAAACGCTTGCGGGTAGATGTGGATCTCGCCGCCCGACTGTCGGATCGACGTGATGCAGCACTTGACCGCTAACGTATGGATCAAGGCAATGCGAAGCAGATTTCGCGTGGATGCCGGGGGTTCTCCAAAGCGGTCGACCAATTCATCCATCACGTCGGAGAGATCCTCCTCCGAGGCGATCAGCGCGATCTTTTTGTAAAGTGCCATGCGCTGTGCGGGGAAGGGCACATAGCTGTCGGGCAGGAACGCGTCAAAGTTCAGCGAGACGGTGCACTCCACCTCGGGCTCGGGGGCTTCACCCTTTTCCTCCAGCACAGCTTGGTTGAGCAGCTTGATATAGAGGTCGTAGCCGATGGCGTCAAGGTGTCCGTGCTGCTCGGCACCGAGGATGTTACCCGCGCCTCGGATCTCCATGTCGCGCAAAGCGATCTTGAAGCCTGCGCCAAATTCGGCATATTCGCGGATCGCCTCCAGCCGCTTTTGCGCGATCTCGGGAATCGAGCGGAAGGCAGGGAAGGTAAAATAGGCGTATGCGCGTCTTGACGAGCGTCCGATGCGTCCGCGGATCTGGTGAAGCTGAGAAAGCCCCAGCTTGTGCGCGTTTGAAACAATGAGGGTGTTGGCGTTGGAAATATCCACGCCTGTTTCGATGATGGTGGTGCAGACCAGAATGTCGATCTCGCCCGCGAGCATCTGCTCCCAGATCTTTTCCAGCTCTTCTTTGTCCATTTTGCCGTGCGCCACGGTGATGCGTGCCTCGGGAATGGCGGCGGAGAGCTTTGCGGCAACCGTGTTGATGGTTTCAACCGTGTTGTGCAGGTAAAACACCTGACCGCCTCGGCGCAACTCGCGTCGGATGGCTTCTTCGATGATCAGTTCATCCTCCTCAAGCACGTAGGTTTGGATGGGGAGACGGTCTTGCGGCGCGTCGTCGAGGATCGAAATATCGCGTATGCCGCCCATTGCCATGTTCAGCGTACGGGGAATGGGGGTTGCCGAGAGCGAGAGAACGTCCACACCGTCGGATATTTGCTTGAGCTTTTCCTTTTGCGCCACGCCAAAGCGTTGCTCCTCGTCCACGATCACCAGCCCGAGATCGTGAAAGCTGACGTCCTTGGAGAGCAGGCGGTGGGTACCGACGATGATATCGACCTCACCTCTTGCCAGCCTGCGCAGGGTTGCCGCCTGCTGCTTTGGCGTGCGGAAGCGCGACAGCATATCTACATTGACGGCAAAGGCTCGCATACGGCTGACAATGGTTTGATAATGTTGGAGCGCTAAGAGTGTTGTGGGCACGAGAATGGCGACCTGCTTGCCGCCAAGCACTGCCTTGTATGCGGCACGGAGCGCGACCTCGGTCTTTCCGTAGCCAACGTCTCCGCACAGCAGGCGGTCCATCGGGATCGCGCGTGTCATGTCCTTTTTGATCTCCTCGGCGGCGGCAAGTTGGCTTTCGGTCTCGTCATATTCAAAGGCATCCTCAACCGCCTTTTGGTAATTGTCATCCGAGGGGAAAGCGTGCCCCGGACGGCGCAGACGTTCGGCATAGAGCTTGATGAGCTCCTTTGCCATGTCCTTTACCGCTGCCTTTGCGCGTGCCTTTGATTTTTTCCAGTTGTCGGTTCCCATTTTTGAGAGCTTGACCAGTCCGTCGTCCGAGTGCGCGCCGATATATTTGGAGACCTTGTCGAGCTTTTCAACGGGTAAAAACAGCTTGTCGCTGCCCGCATAGCGGATGCCGATATAGTCACGCGTCACCCCGTCGCAGGTCAGTGTTTCAATACCCGTATATTGACCGATACCGTAGTTTTCATGCACCACATAGTCTCCCACTTCCAGCTCGGCGTAGGAAAGGATGCTTTGCGCGTTCTTTTTCTTCTTTTTGCGCAAAACGGTCTTGCCGGCAAGAGAAAGCGCTCCCGCGCGGCCGTCGGGCATAGTGGAGAGGACGGCGATCTTGGGGGTCATCAGCTCAAAACCCGAAAGACAGTCGCCAAAAAGCACCGTAACGGTTCCGCGCTCGGTGTCGGCGATGCTTTTGGTATTGGTGTTGAGCAGGAACCCATGCTCCGAAAGCATTTTTTCGGTGCGCTTTGCCTCGATCTCGTTTTCGGTCAGAACAAGCGCGCGGTAGCCGCCCTTGATATAGTTGTTGAGATCCTCCAAAAACAGGATCTCGTTGTCAGCATAGGAAACGGTGTGCCTCGTGCGGAAGCCGAACAGCCCCGCCAGACGTTGATCGGTGACGCTGTAGGCGATAGAATCGACATGAAGCGTGACGTTTTTTGAACAAAACAGCTCAAGAGATGAATTTGCCTTGGTGTACTCGGCATATTTTGGGGCAATGGTGCCGCCCTCAAGCAGCTCGGTCACGGTTTGCGCAAGGTGCCACTCCGATGCCTTGAGGCGGTCGTTTATCGCGTT
>JAFTXB010000118.1 GCA_017461825.1 Clostridia bacterium | reverse complement strand
CCCTGACCCAAAAGGTTTGGGGGGCGTGGGGGGCTTTTCAAAAGCCCCCCACAAAAACCGCGCCCCACGCGCCTTTTAATCGTGATGCTGGCGAGCCGCTTCTGCGAGTAGTATGGCGGCGGCGGTGGAGACGTTAAAGGAGTTGACTTTGCCGTACATGGGGATCGAGAGGATGCCGTCGCAGGTTTTGCGAACGAGCTGGGAGACGCCGTTGCCTTCACTGCCGAGGACGATGGCGCAGGGACCTTTGAGGTCGGTTTTGTAATGGCTTTCCCCGCCCGCTTCGGCGGCGTAGACCCATACGCCCTGCTTTTTGAGGGCTTCGACGGTGGACGCGATGTTGGAGACCTTTGCAATGGCAAGATGCTCGATGGCACCTGCCGAGGCTTTGGTCACAAGGGGCGTGAGCCCAACGGCACGGCGCTTGGGAATGATCAGCCCGTGGGCGCCACAGCATTCGGCACAGCGGATGATCGCACCGAGATTGTAGGGGTCGGTGATGCCGTCGCAGATGACGATGAGGGGATCCTCACCGCGCTCCTTTGCAAGCGAGAGAATGTCGTCCACGTCACAGTATTCCTTTTCGGCGGCAAGCGCAATGATGCCTTGATGGGGGGCGTAGCCCGAAAGCGCGTCCAGCTTGCTTTTTTCAACCTCAATGACGGGGATCCCGCGTTCAATGGCTTCGGCAACCAATACCACGATCGAGCCCGTGCGCTCGCCGCGCTGTACCATCAGCTTGTCGATGGCTCTTTCGGAGCGCAACAGCTCGCGTACGGCGTTGCGGCCGATCACGGCACCGTTTTCGTAGTCACCGTGGATGCCGTTTTCGATAGGGATTGCATCCTCGCTCGAATCGTTTTGAGGCGGCAGGGAAACTCTTTTCGGGCGCGCGTTTTCGTCGCGGCGCTCAAACGAGCGGTCGCGGTTGCGCGGAGCATAGACACCGCCTTTGGCGCGAGAGGTGCTTTTATTTGCGGTTTTGCGTTCGTCCTTTGTGTGGCGGGACATATTTCTTTTTGTGTTTTCCATATGTAGAGGATCCTTTCCGAATCGACGCATTTTTGAAAAAAGCATTATATTATATCAATCTTAATGCATTATATAATATTATAACACGAAAAACGAAATTTGTATAGACTGTTTTCAAAATTTGTCACCGAAAAACGTTTTTTTCGTTCGACGAAATGCGACGGGACGAAAAAAAGCCCCCTTTGAGCGCGCCCAAAGGGGGAAGAGAGTGCAAAAAAACAGATACGTCCGAAGAAAACCGCGGCTTAATCCCTACGCAAGACCTTTTTTTGCCAGGACTTTTTGCCGCAATTGGGGCAGCGCATATACCTGGTTCTGCCCATGTGCATCGATAAATTGATGGCTTTGAACGTGGGGACGTACTTGTGTCCGCACGCAGAGCATTGGTAGTAGCCTGCCGTTTGCTCGATTTTGAGCAGGAACGGAAAGGCGATCAAAAGCGGGATCATACCGACCACCACTACGAGAACCCTTTGCCATTCCTCCATTTGTACGTACGATGCAACCAGCGATGCCGCAACCAAAATGACGGTGCACAGCACGCCGACAAAAATTTCCAAAAGCAGCAGCATTTTGTCGGCACGTTCCTTTTGTTCAGCCATTTCCATTAGGTTTTTTTCCATTTTTTCATTGTAGTTTTCCACCGAAACCACCTCCCCGCAAAGCAGATCGTTGACGCTGATGCCAAGCTCACGGCAAAGCTCCTGCATGATCGACACGTCGGGCATACACTTCCCGCGTTCCCATTTGGAAACGGCGCGATCCGAGACTCCCAGGCGCTCCGCCAGCTGCATTTGCGTCAAGGTCTGCAGCTTTCTGCGCTCAGCAATAAATTTTCCGATCTTTTCCTGATCCATAAAAAGCTCCTCCTTTTCGGCGCATCCGCCTCTCTTGCCCCCAGTATACCCCAAACAAGGGCAAAAGTCTACAAACCGTCGGTTGAGTTGCGGGAAAATGATGAAATTCAACCTGTGGGGGATGGATTTGCAGGGGGATCGGTGCAAAAGATGTCCGAACGAATTGCGTATTATTTTATATAATCAACATCTGTTCGATAACCATACACATATACACAGTTATCAAACACTTCTCCCGGAACATGGATTTTTTTCAAAATAGCAAGAACAATTTCTCTGTTTATTGGAGTCAGATCAATTTTTAACCATTCAATCTCTTTGAATTCTTCCGAACCAATGCCAAAATGAGTCCAGGTACTATCACTGTATACATACCCATTTGTCGATTTGGTCGTCCATTGAATAGGCATACGGCTTAAATTTTCATCATCCGCACATTCAACTCCATAATAAAATTCTTTGAATATTTCTGTCCATTTCGTATTGTTCATTTTATATGTTCCTTTTTAATCGTTGAACCGCTTTGCCATTTCTTCTACGTCAGATTCGAGAAAATACGGTTTCAATTTGTCATAAAATTCTCGCATTTTTTCTTTTGTTGCAAAAACGACGTCACACCCCCTATGATCATAAATACTTAAAATACATTCGTTTTCAAAAGACACAAAATGTACCGTTCTCCATCCCCACGGGAAATTTTCTATTACTCTTTTTTTGTAAGGATACTTGGAATCTGTATAGCATATGATTCGGTTTTTTTGAACAT
>JAFTXB010000117.1 GCA_017461825.1 Clostridia bacterium | reverse complement strand
ACCTCCGAGAAGTAATGCAATACCTCGTCAAGGTCGGCAATATCGGTGGAATCAGCTCTGCGATAATATGCCTTTCGACCTTC
Source organism: Clostridia bacterium (assembly GCA_017461825.1). Taxonomy (GTDB): domain Bacteria; phylum Bacillota; class Clostridia; order Oscillospirales; family CAG-272; genus UMGS1865. The sequence continues at coordinate 5,092 of JAFTXB010000117.1, read as the reverse complement.
TTTTTCTGCCACAATAATGCCGGCTTCGCAGTATTCTTTAAGCTTTTTGCGAACGGTGGACTCATCGTACATCTGTGGGCTTTCAAAGCCAGACAGATATTTCTCATCGATCTCCGCGAGCAACTCTGATATAGTACGCTTAACAGACGGGTCGTGGAGTATGTCAAAGATGATAAAATGTAACGTGATATCGCCATCGGTAAAGCTCTTTGCTTTCCAAGCATTATATAGCGGATTGTGCCTGATCGTTCGGCTATCGATGGAGATAAACACGTTTTTACCTTCGGGCGTGCGAACAAAGCTCATATGGTCGCCAAGCCAGCTTTCAAGACGGCGGCGCTCGTCGTCATAGGAACGGGCACTTTTGCTCTGATAGTCATCACGACTTTTGAAACCATACACGTAGAAATCACGCATATAGGCTCTGATCTTTTCAAAGTTCTTGATAAGCTCACTGTATGAGGACATCGTTCACACTCCTTTCTGTTCCTTTACTTCATTATACCCCCTATCATCCCCTTTTGTCAAGGTGTATAAATAAATTGCGGGGATAAAGAGCGAAAAAAACAGGATCTTCCACATATTTGGGAAGATCCTGCTTTCATAATCAATTCACTTAAAAAGCAAATTTGTTATTATTTTCTCTTCTTGAAAACAACTGCTGCTCCAAGTGCGATCATTGCGCTCATGCCCAAAGCGCTGCCAAGAGCGATCGAGCTGCCGCATCCGCTCTTTTCTTTATCGTTACCTGCGGTTCCGGTGGTCTCATCCTCAGGTGCTTCGGTTTCGGGAGCGGTTGTTTCGGTGGGCTCAAGCTGAGGAATCACGCCTGATTGGGTTGTCTTTCCGCAAACGGTACACTCCTTGTGTCTGCTGCCCGCAAACTCCTCGGTAGCCGGTCTATCAACGATCCAATCAGCGCCCTCGGTGTGTGCTACGGGTTCAACATAATCACCCTCGTAGCTATGTCCGCAGTTTGCACAGGTGTAGGTGGTAAAGCCTCTGTTAGCGCAGGTAGGAGCCGTTACCTTGGTGGTGTAGTTGTGGCCCTCAAGGTTCTCCATAACCAGAAGAGGCATTGCGGTCTTGCCATCCTTGGAGGTAGCCCAACCCTTGTACTCGCCTGCTGCCTTGAAGGGAGTCTTTGCAACGAGCTCAGCAACGGTTGCAGTCTTTGCATCGGTTGTGGTTGCGCCGTCATACTTCAAAGTTACGTTGGTAGCGGCTGCGGTCTTGGTCAAAGCCTTAACATCGGTGCCTGCAAGGTAGTAGGTATCTTCGATTACAACAGGCTGTGTCTTATCAGCAACCTGATTCAAGTTAGCGATTGCGGTTGCAACAGTGCCTGCATTGTAGCAACGGGTAAAGGTTGCCTTGTTTACAGCATTACCAACGAGGCCACCCGCCATATCGGCTGCCTTGGAAGTAACAGTGCCGTAGTTTGCGCAGTCGGTCATGGTTACGCTAAAGTCGCCGGTTCCCTTGTCGTTGTCGGCCTTGAAGTTGGTTCCAAGAATACCGCCTGCATATGTAGCTGCGGAAACGCTGCCTGCAAATACACAATTGGTAAAGGTTGCGGAGGGAGCGGATGCAGAGGAAGTAAAGAACCAAGAAACAAATCCGCCCGCACCGGTTTCACTAGCCTCAACGATAGTGTCAATGTAAACATCGGTAAAGGTGGTAGCACCTTTTACGCATGCAACAAAGCCGGAATCCACGGTGCCGCTGAAGTAGGAGTTCTCGACCTTGAGATTCTTGTAGGTCGCACCTTCCGACTGAACAATGAAGGAGCAGTTTCCACCGGCGTCGTTCTTAACATAAAGGCCTTTGATGGAGTGTCCCTGACCGTCGAGCGTACCCTGGAAGTTCCACAGCGAAGCCCAAATGTTAGTAGGCTCGGTCTTGGTGGATGCGTCCCAACCGGGGTTGAGGTCGATGTCAGCCGTCAGCACAATGGTCTTGTCCTTGTAGTTTGCATAGGTTTTACGATTGCTCGCCATTGCAAGCAGGTCACCGGGAGTGGCAATTTCAAAAACGCCGTTCTCGTTCGGCTCCCATTTTGTGGTTGCTGTGTAAGTGGGGGTGGAGGCAGCGGTGCCGTCGGCAAATACACCGATCACACCAACGGGAATCATCACAGCCAAAGCCAAAAGCAGAGCCGCGATCTTTTTGATAGAATTTTTCATAGAATTCCTCTCCTTGTTTTTTTTCGGCGAAATCGCATGACCGCTATCCACCGTTGCTTTAATTATACAACCATCAAACACTATTGAAAATATAACATTCTGTCAAAAAGCAGCAACTATTCTGCCATTTCTTGTATAATTATTACGGCTTTTCGATCAATACTGCTCCCAAAAACAAAAAAATGCACATAGGACTTGACAAAAAAAATAAAAAAGTGTATACTAATAGGTAGAAAAGCAAAAAAGGGGGAAAGGAGCACCGTATGGATATCAGATACCGTATAAAAGAGCATCTGTTTCTCTCAACGCTTACCATTCATTATATAAAGCGCAGTGAGTCGCATCATTTTGATTGCCGTGTGCGAAAGGTGCAAAACAGCCTTGCCTATATCGCCAAAGGCAGCGTTGAGTTTACAATTATGAATGAAAAGGTGTATGCCAAGGAGGGCGACCTCATTTTTGTCCCCGAGGGGGTGCGCTATGTTTCGCACTGGAGCGGTTCTCCCGATATTTGTTTTTACAACGTTCACTTTTCTTTGTCAAAAAAATCCGCAAGCCTTTGGAAAAGTATGAAGCTACAGTGTATTCAGGGAGCCCCCAACGAAGAAGCGCGAAAGCTCATTGATAACATGTATTCCTCTGCCCAAGAGGGAGATCTGGGACAGATTCGCACATTTCAGCTTTTTTATCAACTGCTTTTTTTGCTGTTGCCTCACATGGAAACCAATTCCACGCAAAATCTACCTGAGCCGCTGCAAAAAGCAATTGAATTTATTGAAACCAATTACGCCACGGTAACCACGGTTCATGAAATTGCCACCGCATGCTTTCTCAGCGAATCCCGCCTATATCACCTTTTCAAGGAGCACCTTAATCTCTCCCCCATCTCTTATCTCAATCACGTGCGCGTCCACGCGGCAATTGAGCTTTTGTCAAATCCCGATCTCTCTATTCAACAAATCGCGTCACAGCTCAATTTCCATTCCGAATACTATTTCCGAAAAACATTTCAAAAAATCACGGGGACACTTCCATCCAAAATGCGAAAAATGCTTTGATCCCCACAAAAAAATCTTTCCCATTTAGTTATGACCACGGCAAAATGGGAAAGATTTTCTTTTTTTAACAATAAAAGCCTCAAAAAGCCTCTTTTTGGCAGAATAGTTTCCTTCAAAAACAGAATATATCATTTTTTTCGGCGCGCAAATCTTTTATAATAGTATCAAGATCGATTTGTACGGTCAAAAAAAGAAAGAAAGGATCAAAACCCATGAAAAAACTACTGTTACTCTTACTGGCGCTTACCCTCTCCCTTACCCTTTTGACAGCATGTAACAACAACGACACTCCCCCCATCGATACCGACACCGAAGAAGAAGAAACCGAGAAAGAACTCACCACTGCCGATATCCTCGGCTTTGACAAGAAGAACTACGGCGAGGAATTTCTCATCCTTCTCAATGACGGAGCCGCAATTACAAAGGCAGACTTCTTTGCGGAAGAAGACGCCTCCGACCGTGTCAGCATTGCAACCTATGACAGAAACCTTGCCTGCGAAGAATACCTTGGAATCAGCCTGCAATACGTGCCCAAGAACGGTGTTTGGAACAGTGGCATTACAAACGAGATCTATACACTCGTTTCCACCGGTGCCTGTGACTACGATATGGCAGCGATCGCACTGAACGCGGGAATTATGGGCGGTCATATCAGCATCTTCCAAAACATTATGCAAATGGATTACATCGAGCCCACTCACTCCTGGTGGGTACAGGATATGATCGATCAGGTCGCTATCAACAATCAGCTCTACTTCCTTACCGGTGACACCTGCGTAACCACTTATGCATACATCGGTTGTATCTTTGCAAATCTCGACGTTGCGGAGAACTTTAATCTTGGCGTAGATTTCTATGAAACCGTTAAAAGCGGCAACTGGACGATGGAGGAATTCTACCGTCTGTTCAAGCTTGTTGGCGAAGACACCGACAACAACGGCTCGTTTGACCCCGCAACAGAAACCTACGGTTGGTCAAACAACAACATCAGCGTTCGTTTGATGTGGAGCTGCTGCAACATGAATTTGATCGAACGTCAGGAGGACGGCACCTTTGCTCTCATTCCGTCGCTTGATGACCGTCTCATCACTTTTATTTCCCAACTCAAGACCGAGCTTAGCGACCCGCACCAATCTCTTGTTCCCGCAAGTGCAGATATGGTAAAGGCATTTGTAGCCGACCGCGTACTCTTTGCCGCTGATCTGCTGTCCGCCGCAGGTTCCCTTAAGGCTGCCAACATCGAAAGCGATTACGCGATCCTGCCTATGCCCAAGCTCGATACCAATCAGGCAGACTATATCTCCACAAACATGCCTGCTTATAACGCGCTCTTCTTCCCCGTTACGGTTGAAAACCCCGATATGTCTGCACAGGTTGCCGAATATATGGGCTGGTACGGACAGGAAAACATCATTCCCGAATACTACGATCAAACGCTGAAGCTGCGCCAGAATGACAGCGAAGCAAACATTGAAATGATCGACCTCATCCGTGAAAAGCTTCGCGTTACTCCTAACGAATTGTACGGCATTATCGGCGAAACCGGAAGTGATACGGTTATGTTCATGCTGCAAACCATCTCCTCCAACCTTTCCACCGACGGCTTCTATTCTAACCCCGTTTCTGTTTGGAAGACAAGATATACCACGTTTGCCGACAGAATCAATTCCTACGTATTCAAGTACTATCAGTAATCGTTTTTGAAACAATCGAGTAGAGGAGAAATTCTCTCCCCTCTCTCACCACCGTACGTGCCGTTCGGCATACGGCGGTTCAATTCAAAATCAAATATGTGCTACCTTGTGGTAGTAATCCGAAAGACTGACCAGGCCTCGCTTGGTCAGTTTT
>JAFTXB010000116.1 GCA_017461825.1 Clostridia bacterium | reverse complement strand
GTGAATACCTACAAGGGTTATGCTCCCGCGTTTGACGACACTGCGTGGCTGACAACTGCAAACGGACGCTTGTATGACTATGCGGGCAACGTGGTGACGCTCAAGGGTGTTGTGACCCACAATGTTGGCTGGGCTGATTTTGAAAGCAACGTCAGCATTGCGTCTCTTATGCGATTGCAGAAAGAAGGTGTCAATTGCATCCGTGTGACGCTGTTTGTGGAGACGGAAGGCAACAACCATGGATATCACATGGCAAACGGTTCTTTGCAGACAGAGGCGCGACGGGCTGAATTGCGCAAGACGGTTAAGATAGCCATCGACAACGCATCCTCTCTTGGCATGTACTGCATCGTGGACTGGGGCATTTTGGCGAGCATCAAAATGACTCCTGCTGTCAATGCCACCGCAAAGGAGCTGTTTGTAACACTTGCAACCGAATACAAGGACAATCCGTTCGTGATTTACGAGATCTGCAACGAGCCCGAGGCGGATACATGGAGCTCGACCGTGGTTCCTTACGCCGAGGATGTGATCGCGGCGATCCGCGAGCAATCGGATGCGCTTGTTATCCTTGCTCCCGATGGTTCTTCCTCCAATCTTTCCGAATACAAAAATCCCGGAGATGATCCCATTGACAAGCCGATCAACACAGCACTTGCCTATAACGTGGCGTATACCTTCCATTGCTACGCTGCCACGACCCGCTATAATGGGAGCAGCGGTACCTACTACGGTTGGAAGGTAAAGGACGCGATCGATGCAGGGCTTACCCTTGTTTTGACCGAGTTCAGCCCTGCTTTGTCGACAATCGGTACCACGAGCCTGACCATAAATGAAAAGGAAGCAAACAAATTCCTCAACGTCATTCTCGAAAATGACCTGAATGTGATGTTGTTCCGCTATATGTCGGGTAGCGCAAAGGATTCGGCACAGTATATGTTCCGCCCCAATTACTCCAACAATCTCAACAACGGAACATGGACGTATGACATGCTGCAAAGCAGCGGAAAATGGTTTTACGACAATGCGTTGAACAGTACAGGATTTATCAAGGCTGCCGATTTCAGCTATTGAATGCCGTAGCTCATCACAACAACCCTCCCACCGCGCATTTGCGAAAAAGCGGTGGGAGGGTTCTTTTTGGATCGGTTTTCTCTTGACATTTTTTTGACTTTGTGATACAATAAAGCAAAAATGCGAGCATGGGAAAGGAGTGGTCTGCGATGCGGTTGGGCGAGCTTGAATTGACACACGGACTGTTTTTGGCACCGCTGGCGGGGGTGAGCGATTTTACGTTTCGCGGCTTTGCGCGTCGGTTTGGTGCCGAATACACCACCAGCGAAATGGTGTCGGCAAAGGCACTTTGTTATGAGCAGATGAGCCGCCGTCCCGTGACCGAATCGCGCGTACGTACGGCTCCTTTGGCTGCTGTGATGCGCGAGGAATTTCCCATGGCTGTTCAGTTGTTTGGCTCTGAGCCGCCGTTTATGGCAGAGGCGGCAAGGCTTTTGGAGAGCGGCGAATACCGAGGGGCATCGGGCGAGATACCGCCGTGCGCGATCGATGTCAACATGGGGTGTCCCATGCAAAAGATCGTTGGAAACGGGGAAGGAGCGGCTTTGATGAAGGATCCGCTTCGTGCCGAGGCGATCGTGCGGGCAATGGTGGATGCGGTTAAGCTGCCCATCACCGTCAAGATCCGCGCGGGCTGGGATGCTTCGTCGGTCAATGCCGTGGAGATGGCACAGCGACTGGAGGCGGCTGGGGCTTCGATGATCTGTGTCCACGGCAGAACGCGTGAGCAGATGTATGCGCCGAGTGCCGATTGGGGGATCATACGTGCGGTGAAAGAGGCTGTGCGCATTCCCGTTGTCGGAAACGGAGATATTTTCAGCGCGGGAGATGCGCTCCGCATGATGGAAGAAACGGGCTGTGACGGCGTGATGATCGCGCGCGGAGCACAGGGAAACCCATGGATCTTTCGCGAGATCATTTGCGCGATGGAGGGAACGCCTTATACCCCCCCAACGCTTGCCGAGCGGCTTGATCTGGCAATGGAGCACGCGGAGACGTTGGTCGGACGTCGCGGGGAACGTCAAGGAATTGCCGAATCGCGCAAGCACATGGCGTGGTATCTCACAGGTGTGCGAGGTGCGGCGGCGGCAAGAGGGGAGATCATGTGTGCGTCAAGTCTTTCGGAATTGGGCAAAATTTTTGAAAAATTGCGCCAAAACGCCGATTGAAACGAAAAATAACCGAAAAAAATTAAAAAAATCGGAAGAAAACGAAAAAACCTCTTGACATATCGCAAAAAATATTGTATAATTTTTAAGATGTTTGTGTTTTTTGGGAATTGCTCCCACACAGCATTTGTGTTTACCGACGGAGGGGAGGGATATAAATGGCAGAAATCAGAGTTAAGGAAGGCGAGTCCTTGGACAGCGCACTTCGTCGCTTTAAGCGTGCAACCGCCCGTTCCGGCGTCCTCACCGAGCTTCGCAAGAGAGAACACTACGAAAAGCCCAGCGTGAAGCGCAAAAAGAAGTCTGAAGCAGCCAGAAAGCGCAAGTATAAATAATGCTTGCCTAAAAAAATACCGCAGAAGCATTTGCTTCTGCGGTATTTTTTT
>JAFTXB010000115.1 GCA_017461825.1 Clostridia bacterium | reverse complement strand
CTCGATTATTTTGTGTTTCCTTTTCTTCTGCGGAAACATAACCGTATTCTACCAATTTTACTTGATGCTTATTATACACAAGCATGGTGCGATTGGCTCTGTTTTTATTTACCGTTGCTTCCTCACGCAAAGGGAGGAAAGTATAGTCTTGCGCGATCTCACTCGGCAATTGTTCATACCAGTTATCAAACACCTCCTGCAATGCCAAAACGGTTGGCTGATACCGCAAAATAAATTCAGAAACGATCTCCTTGCGAATATCTACCTCTCTTGAACGTCCTATCCCTCCGTCACTCCAATATCCTGATACATCAGACATCAAATTGTAACTCATGAAACGGTAATCGCCCGTTTGTGATGGAATCGTCGTATTCAAAAGTTCCTTTTTCAAACTCAACCCATCTAAAACACCATTATCAGATTTAGCCATCCAAACATCAAATTGTAATATTGCGCTTGCAAGTGAATACCAACCTCCACCCGACAAAAGCAACTTGCCGTTTGCAACACATACGGCACTCTCCAGCCGAGCAGGAGCATTCTCGCTGTTATAATGGCTTTCACTTTCGACTCGATTCGTATAACCTAACAAGATTTCGTATTGTTTTACGGGTTCCTTGTCCGAATAAATAGGCAGCACGTAACCGCAACGCTTACCAATTCGCGCTTGAAGATCTTTAGCATTATTTTTCAAATAGGTCTCAACATTACTTCCCGATGGATACACAATGCAATATTCCGAAAGCTTAACACCTCCGATTGTGATACTGTCAAGCTCATATGATTCAAACGCTTTTTTATAATTTCCGGTCCAATTCAACACAGCACTGCTGTTTGTAACCGTGAGATATTCATCATCAATTAGTTTGATAAAAGAGTATACAGCATCAACCACCTTTGACGATTCATAACCTGCAATAATAATGTTAGAATCGGTAATTTCTACCGCATAATCCTTATATGTTAATGTGGATAAAACATTTTTTGACTCGGTTCTGTTACAATCCCCAATAATGATTTCTCCACTGGAATCAATTACTTCTTCGTCTCTTGTGTAATCATTTCCGATTGTAAAAAAAGCTCCTGTGGCAGTTTTTAATTTATTTTTTAATGAATTTGCTACTTTTTCTATCTCAGTCGAGCAATTATCTGAAACAATAATTTTGTAATTAGCTTTACCGTTTGATACCAATTCCACCGTACGGCTGGTGTTTTCTTCTAAAGTATCAGTTGTATCCTTGGGATCCGATGAATTGGAATGATTACACGCCGATAAAATCAAAGATGCAATCAGCATCATAACAATAAAAAATCTTTTCATTTTTCCTCCGTGAACTTTGTGGTAGACTTCCGAGAGAACAATACATCCTCTCGAAAGTCTTTTTTAGATTATTTGGAATAAAACTCGTTTAATTTACCCACTACTGTATTCAAACCGGGTTCATAAGTTTGCTTGTAATTGGAGGTCCAGTTGGTAAGCTTGTTAACAACGGCTGCGCGGAACATCATATGTGCTTCCTTGGAGCCGTTTGCACCAAACATCATGTAAAACAAGGATGCAACATCATAGGTACGTCCTGTACGCATAATTTCGAACATATTCGAAACATTTTCATTCTCACTGTAGCGCATTTGCATGGTCTCCTCGAATACAACGGGAGTTACATATACATATCCAGCATATCCAAGTGCCTCCAAAACCGCAGCCGAACGATTTGGATCGTCAATATCATTCGGTATACAGTATTGAGTATGACCAAAGCTGAGCAAGGTTTGATAAGACGTGCTATCCCCCTCGATATATTTGGGAAATGGCAAAACGCGGTATTGCTCATTTGCATCCACAAAATAATTTCGGAACGATGCAACCGTTGTAATAGCGAAAATACACTTTTCGTTCATGATTGCCTTTGCATCACTGAAAACACGGAAACTATGATATGACTCCTGAGCATCAAAAAGTGTAGCATAGATCTCCAAAATAGGCTCATCAAGAGGATCGGTAGAAACAACCAATTTCCCATCATTACCTTCTTCGATCAAAGAAAGCCCCGTTGCAAAATAGAAGGAGTCCAACCAAACCTCGCTTGACGAAATAATCGGATAATAGTCATTCTTATCCCAAACACCGTCGCCACCGATCTCTTCTCCAAGATCTTGGCACATCTTGAACCAATTTTCAACAGTCCATTTGTTATCATAAACCATTTGATACAGATCGTCTTCGTTAATTCCTTTTGCAGTCGCCTGCTTTTCACTAAACGCAACGGTATGCATTTGATAAAGCATATTGGTAGAAATATCACCGGAAATAAAATAGGTTTTATTGTTGATCGTACTTGACTCTACCATAAACTGCGGATACCAGGTCTTTTCAAAGTCAATATAATCCAGTGTACGCATATCGACCAGTGAGTTGTTCAGCGCTAAATTCGGCGCCACCATGGAGTATGTAGCAACCATATCCCACGCTTTAACACCGGCTTGTACAGATTGGCGAACATGATCCGAATAAGATTGACGATCATTAAACGCTCCCGGGATAGATGTATATTGGAATGTAATTCCCAACCTATCCTCCACAAAGTAATCACGTTCCAAAAGGCTCTGTTCAACAGGATCCTGATCCGACAGCGTAGGGTCACCAAATTCAGGGATTCCAAACACCGGGGTCAAAACAGAGAATTCTCCATCAAATCGCAATTCGCTTGGAAAACCCAAAAGATCTTCAGCACTTGGCGGAGCAGTGTAATCCTCTGTTCCTTTTTCCGGCTGTGGGGGGTCTTCCTTACACGAAGACAACCCCAAACAAGAAACCAACATAAAAACAGCCATCAGTAACGTTACAATTTTTTTCATAGCAATCTCCTTTATTTAAAATCAGTAACGCGCTGTCCATTTATCCTGAGGCGTTTCGGGTGCATCTGTCTCTGTCTCTTTTTCTTGGGTTGGTGCCTCGGTCTCATTGGGAGCCTCTGTGGTTTGTTCAGGTGCATTGGTGCCGGTAGGTGTAGGAGGTTCCGTATTGTCACCGCCACAAGAAACCATACAAATTAACAGCATCATCAATGCCAAAAGTAAAGATAATTTTTTCATTTGTTATCTCCTTATCAATTAGTGTGCCAATTGAGAAACGTTTAAAAAAGGCAATTGGCAAAGTGCTTTTCAACCGTCATTCAGCAAGTAATTCTTTGATGCATTCTTCCAGAAATTCTGCATACCCTGCTTGCTCGGCAATATCGGGATGCCCCGCACCGCCACTGTTTCCGCGATTCATCTGAAAGGCATACGCATTTTCAGCCGCACCGCCAAAATCCTTTACCGCCTGCTTGATCGCTTCTCCAAATGTTTCGTTCATACAGTTATACAAGCATATGATCACACAATCATCGCCGTTTTTGGCGGCTACCATTTGCAAAAATTCCAAATATGCTGCCTGAAAGCTTGCTTCGTCAATATTTTGTGTGTTTCGGTAAGTATAATCGTTCGTTCCGATGTTGATCACAACAACGTTGGCTTGGCGAGCAAAATCATATTGCTGCTCGGTGCTTCTCAATGCACTTTCATACAGATATCCTTTTTTCATCCCGGGTTCTCCACACAAAAGACCTTGTCCCGAAAGCGCAGTCACGGAATAATCAGCGTTCAAAGCCTCGGATACGATCAAAGGATATGCTAAAGTACCGTCCTGATCCGTATATGCTCCCGTGTGTCCGCCAATTGTGCCCCATGCGCAGCAAATACTGTCACCAACAAACTCAATATACAAATTGTTGTCTGTGGGGGCGGTCTCCTTGATCAAGCCCGCAAAGGTCACATCCAACAGCTGTGCGCGAGCTAACGTGTAGCCGGTTACCTTGATCAGCTTGATGCGATGCTCACCCTCCGGAACATCCTTTAACACGATGGAGGTCTGTGCACTTGTTACAGTATAAAAGACAGAATCATCTGTATTTTTCCACTCGGTATTATCCACATAAGCGCGAAAATAACAGTTTGCCGTTGCGCTTGCAGTAAACGTCATGTCACCGCCCGCATGCTTGATGTCAAACTCCAAGCCGGACCCCGTCCAATCACAGTTGATTTGCATATCAGAGGACAGACACCTTTCACCAAGAATCTTGATCCCCTTTGTAGAATGATTCAAAGGATAAGTAACCGGATCCATATCAAAGTTCTCCTCGGTTTGAGGGGGATTTTGAGTCGCATTCAGATCGGTTACAGCATCCGTTTTGCTTTCAGAATCTCCCGTAGTCTGCGGATTCGCATTTTGCTTTTGGCAAGAAACCATACAAAGAATCAAGGCAAAAGCACAAAAACAGGTCAAAACACTTTTTTTCATGCTTATTTTTTATACTCCGCCAAAAGATCAAGCTGCTCCTTGGTATAGGGGCTATAGGAAAAGGTGGTGTAATCACCAACAGCATAATCCTTGCTCGCCTTAAAGGCGTAGGTTTTGCCGTCACTCGTGCTACGTACATTCACTCTGTCCGCATATGCCATTTCGGAAACAGCCTTTACACTGCGGGCGTGATCATCTGCGTCATACTGATTTACCAAAGTTTTTACGGTTCCGTCTGCATATTGTACCGTAACGTACGCACTGACAGAATAAGACGCCGAAACATCCGTGATGTTTTCTTTCAATACATAGTAAATATTATTATCACTTTTCTCTGTAAAAACGGTCTTGTTGTACGCGATTTGCGCAGCATCCAACTCGGCTACTGTAATTTGACTGTCCTCTAAAACAGCGGTTGTCAGGAGCGACGTTTCTACCATTACGGCACCCGTTTCCTGCACCGTCAGTCCCAATGCAGTAAAATCAGCGGCATCGGCAGAAACCTCAAAACGCAGTGCAGAGGGCTTTTCAATCAATGCAGAAGCGCCCTTCAACACGGTAAAATCAACAGAAACCGCAGTCAACGTTACCTTTTCGGTTCCGCTTACTGTGTATGTACCGCCAACGGGATAAACCTTTCCCGCTGCATCCTTCCAACCAACCATGGTACCTACCACTTCACAATCAGGCAGGGTTACCTTTCCCTCGCCATCAGTGGTAAGTGAACCAACTACCTTATTGTCGTTTTCCAGAATCACGTCACCGCTCGTATCGACCTTATCAGCGGTTTCCACGATCAAGCCGATTCCCGTAGGAGCATCGGAAGCACCACCGGTAACCATTCCGTTCCAAGAATATACAGCGTAAGCGCTCCAACCCTTGCCTTCCTGTATGAAAACATCCATTTTGATCTTATCAGACTTGACGACCTGACGGCTGAATTCAACGGTATACTTACTGGTAGTATGATCGGTCGTTCTTGCGGTCTTTATTGCATAGCTGTACGTTCCGCCGGCACCTGACGGTACGTCCATTGAAGTAACGTCACTTCCAACACGAATAATACCCGGCCACCAGTTGAGTCCGTCATCCAAGCACACCTTCATACCGTCAACATCATGCAAGGTCACGTCACCTGCCACCTCTACCAAATAGTAGAGCGTGATCTTGGTTTCGTCTGCTGCATCGGGAACCCACAAAGCCTTAAATTTCGCCTTAAGATTTTCATTTGTAAAATCTCCCGCAACACTTTTTGCAAGAACAAAAGATTCCGACCAATTGTAATTTGCCCAAACATCGTCTACTGCACCGTCAAGGGTGGGTGCAACGGTCGATTTAGCAATTTGATAGCTACGAGCAACATCGCTCGCGGCACTTGCAGGAACTACAGCAAAAACTGTAACGACCTGCAACAAACAAAGTAGCATTGCAAGTGCTAAACAACTTTTCTTTTTCATAAAAACAACTCCTTATATCATATGGAATAAATCAAGCGAAAGGTGTCCAAGATACGTTCGACTTTGTTTCACCTTCGGTAACATCCTCAATGTTGCCGATATTCGAAGAACCCTCTGTTGTAACCTCGTTTTTTTCAGCGGCAGTGCCGCTTTCCAATGCAGGAATATCCTCACAGGAACTCATGCAAAGGAGAAGCAACACTGCAATCAAACAAATAATAAGCTTTCGCATCAGCTTTCTTAAGCTCCAAACAGATCGGGCATACCGTATTCACCCTGATCCAATCTGACAGGAGAAGAAGTGGTGATCACATCCTCGCTTGCCAGGGCAAGGATCATAACCTCAGGATTGATATAACTGGATTTCATGTTCATTAACCTCCTATTTTGTTAAATTCAAAAATCATATCGCTGTAAATTGGATTGTGGTCAGATGCATAGGACGTGGTATTCCACAAAATGGTAAAGCTTTCCACCGTACATCCTGACACAGCAAAATGGTCAACGTCGCCGTAAACATAAGGGTTTTCCTCGGTTGCCAACGAGGCACTGGCATCAACCAACCCCGCCCCCTCCAAAAGACTGACATAGCATTCGTGCTTTTTGACGGAGTTATAGGTTGCGTTGTAATCACCGCCTGCAATGATCGGAAGACCTTCAAATTTTTCGCTATTGATCAACGCTTGCATCTCATTAGATTGCTGTTGCTTGTACGCAGCGTAGCTTACAGTAGGATCGTTCCATTGAACGTTGGTTGACCAATGTGTACAGAACACGGCGATTCTATGCCCTTTTGATTCAGTTTCGGTAATATCCTCCAGAATCGCCCACGTAACAACACGCTTGTTCCCTGATTGCTCAAACGAACATTCCTCGGTCAATTTTATGTAACCGGATTCCACGCATCGAAACGTCAATGCATTATAGACAATGGGAACACGGTTTACAACGGTGCCGTTTTCAATTCTATCCTGCACAAATACGTAATTACTTCCCAAGGCGGCATTCATGTCAACGGAATCTTCGCCTACGTTGGCATATTCCTCATGACGCTCTGCCAGAAACAGCACGTCGGGAGCAGCATCCGTGATGATTTTTACCATGTTTTCGGTTCGCTTTTCCAAACCAACCGCCAGTAGGGTTTCATTTCCCCACGCATGGTGCATCACGTTATATTGCATAAAGCGGTACTTTGCGGAGACAGTCACGGTTGGGTAGCCTCCGCCTGTGTAAAACCCAGCAACAGATCGTGTTCGTCAGTTCCTTCTTCATATTGACCGATCACAAGCTCTGCAACCTGCTTGATCGAGCGCGAGTGAACATCGCTATTGTACTCAGCATAGACGGTATATTCCACACCGTTCACCTCAACAACAGCGTAACCGATGCCGGAGATCTTGCGCTCAAAGTTTTCTTTCTGAATACCAAACAAAGTTCCGTACCAAGTGCCTGCCTGTCCAGCAACCCATTCATTGCCTACGTTCTCAATATCGTAATAATCGGTGCCTTCTACCAAGCCTTTGGTCGTCAAAACATCTTTATTGAAGTTGGAATCGGTAATACGGTGATAGGTCAACGTATCGGTGGGAATAATCAAGGTACCGGTCTTTTTCACCGTAACGCCTTCGGGAACGGCAACGGTAGTAGCAAAACGAATACCGGATTTCGTGGGCTCATCTGTGTCCAAACGAATACTTGCACCTACGGTTGCGGTAACACTTACACCTGCCAAAGCATTGATAGCGCTTTCATTTTTAAAAGTCAGAATACCATTCGCCAGAGCTGCACCGCCGTCGTTAGCACCGTTCCATGAGTATCTTGCGCGCTGTGCGGCAGTGGATGCGCTTCTGTTGTTTTGAATAAACATATCAAAGTTGATATCCAACTCATCAGTCTCTGCGTTGATGTCTCTTGCGTTCGCTGTATCAAAAGTACGCGCCAGTTCAATCGTGTACGTACCGTTGGTTGCACGCTCGTCCAATATGTCTAACTGATACGAGTGCTTGTTTTCTTGCCCATTATACCACAAGCTGACAGTCGTATCAACTTTATCATCTGCTACGTTGGCAACCGGTTTCATACCGGTCCAGAAATAATGCGGATGGGTGGAATAGTCCTCATGACGGATATCCATTCTAAACGCATCGCCATTTGCAGCGGCCAAAGTACATACTGTATCATCGCTAACAATAACGTAAATGTACAGTGTAATCTTCGTTGTTTCAGGAATCTCATACCACGCAGCCTTAAACTTGGCATCAAACGTGGAATCAAAGGTCTGCTCATCGCTGTCAGTTGCACAAACAAAAGACTCCGACCATGGAATGTTATTCCACGCATCCTCCGCAGCGGCATCAACCTTGATCGGTTGAGAAACCTTGTACACGTTATAGGTTCTTCCGTAATATTGAGAGTAAGCCATTGCCGCCGAGGCAGGAACGATCGCAAACACTGCGATTACTTGAAGCATTGCCAACAGTACGGCAAGCATCAAACAACTTTTCTTTTTCATGTCTAAAAATCTCCTTTAATAATATTTTATTTGTGTTATTAAATCATCTACTGTTTAAATCTCCATTTGTCCGATTCTCCACCGCTCCTTTCTGCGTTATTTTGAGATTTAAACAAATTGCATGATTCAAAAACAACAAGACCAATGAACTCAAGTATAAGAGTTCACTATAAATTATACAATTAATATTGAGCATTGTAAATGTCTCATTCTCGCTTTCGTCTTTCCAAAACTACACTGCTAATGTTTGCATTTGACAAATGCAAAATTTTGCGGTATAATGTACACAGAATCCAATAAACGAAAAAAATGAACGGAGCTGTATAAAATGATTGTTTATTTACACCATTTTCCAAGAAAAGGACAAGTGCATGGGCTGAAATACTTTCACACGCCTATGCCCATGGATTACAGCAACTGTGGCTATTATTCGGATCGAATCTTTAATATGCACGGCGCAACCAAGCGGTTTTATATTGCAACGTTTGGATATAACAAATCCTGGAATGAATTGAATACTTATGACCGCGTGATCAACCGCTTTACCCTGCACTTTGTATTTGAAGGGAAAGGAACCTTTAACGGTCAGCCTGTTCAAGCAGGAAACGTATTTATCGCTCCACAAAAAGAAAAGCATACGATCATACAGGATAAAAACGAACCTATGACCTACGGCTGGATCGGTCTTTCGGGAACTGAGCTGGAAAATCAGATCAGCCTGCTGCATTTATCGGAAATGCCTATGATCACCACGTTTCAAAACATTGATGTGATTCATAAAATTTTTTTGGATACGATCTATACCGAGCATCCAAACGTAGATTTGGAATCGTATCTATTTGCAAAGTTTCACGAAATTATGGCTTATTGTAACCCTGCACTACCGCAAAACACAAGTCAGGAGGATTTGCGACCGGATCTGTATTTTTCGGACATTTTGAATTATATCGAAACGCATTACTCCAAAAGCATTACCGTTTCGGATATTGCTAAGGCAGTTCATATTTCTCCATCCTATATTCATCGAATCTGTACTCAAAAAGCGAATAGTACACCGCTTGAGCTTGTCAACAAAAAGCGCTTGAGTGTTGCTAAGTCCATGCTTTCCAACAGTGAGGCATCGGTGGGTGAGATTGCATTATTCGTTGGATTTTCCAATCCAAACGCATTTTCAAAATTCTTCACCAAAAATTGCGGGATCTCGGCACAAGCCTATCGCCAACAACAAATTGAAAAGCGCAAGCAGAATACCGAGATCATTATACAAACCGAGGACAATTGGCGAGCAGACGAGGATCGCAGACTAAAAAACATTGCGAAACAAGATAGTGAGAAATAGAACTTTTCCCTATTATTTTAGTCTTTACCATTATCCTTTGTCAAGTCTACAAATATTGGAAAAGGATGTATGAAACAAATCTTATAAGCAGACACATTTCGAAAAACACATTTTAAAAACTCACAAAATTATCCTTTTAACTTCAGCGCAACTTGCGCTGAAGTTATTTGCAAAATAATTTTATATTTCCCCCATTACAGATCCAATTAAAACAGCCGCCACACAAACGATCAAAATAATCAAAACAGCACCCCACCCACCTGCGATAATGATGTCGGTCAATGCCATCTTCGTTTACAATGACCGCATCATTTTCACCTTCAACTATAAGCGCGACGCAAAAACAGTTCTGTTTTCAGATCTAAAAAGTTCGGATATGGCAAGTGGTATTAGACCAGTTCGGAGGTTCATAACGAACCTCCGAATTTTCTTTATTTTACGGGCTTTTTCGGGCTTTTTGGTGATTGCACCGCCTCGAAATCGTCCGCTATTTTTTTGCTCAAAATCGGGTCAAAATCGGGTACGACCACATGTTTGACCACATTTGTCACGAAAAAGCTATATTCCATAAGGTTTTTCGCCACTTTTCGATTTTTATTTTATGCAAAATGACGGCGGTTCTCTGCTTTGAGAACCGCCATTTTATGTTTTCGGTTAGCTTTTTCTTTGTTTATTGCGTAGCGATTTTTGACAAATGTTTGATAGTTTTAAGACGGTAATCGCAAGCTGCGATTACCGCCTTGTTTATTAAGCATGGAAGGCATAAATGATAGAATCCAATAACTTTTTCATTTCTGACCAATCATTTGCATCGAAAACTTCTTTGCCTTTTTCAATCGCTTTTTTATATTCTTTAAAGTTGCTTTCTATTTCTGGCTTATGAGAAACTGCTCCCTGATATTCTTGAATTTCCTCATTACCAATTTTGGTTTTCATGCGACTTTCCCATTCTACAGGCGGATAATTCATACCATTTTTTAATAGAAAGTCCGGCAAATACACTTCTATCGAACCTGCTCGCCCATTAATGTTATCCATAACCGTTTTCCCATTCATTCCTATTGTCGGATATCTGTTTGCACGCTGAATGTTAGGATAACTAATTACCATAATGTTTTCAGGCAAATCGCCTATATCAAACATCAATCTTTTCATTGCATGTTTGCCAGCCGTATCATTATCAAAAATTCCGATGAATCGGGAACGTAATTTCGAATACACAAAGGCTTTTAGGTTAATCAATATCGCATCTGCGCCCCCCTTTCTTTTCTTCCCTGAATCCAATTCAAAATCCATAAAATAATACAGATCATATAGATGGGGATAGATATTCTGAAGGGCAAATTCCAAAATTGCTTTATCATTAGTACCTTCCACTAAAACG
>JAFTXB010000114.1 GCA_017461825.1 Clostridia bacterium | reverse complement strand
TTTGGACTTTTTTGATGCCTTTATTATACCATAAAACTGTATACTATGTCCTTGCACTACCTGTATACTATGTTACTACACTATACAGCTTGCTCGTCCCGTTTTCGGGCTTGCCGTTTGTGCGGCGGTGGGCGGTTGTTGCTTTTTTATGGGGCTATTGCAACTTTTTCACTTTTCGGTATTACTTCTCACCTCAAAAACGCCACCAACATTGGAACGGGGCAGAAACTTCCCCATTCCCACCAAACAAACCCCCGATTTAAAAAGTTTTGGGGGGCGTGGGCGCGTATTTGCGTAGCAAATCGCGGGCTTGGCTTGCCAAGCCTGATTTTCTATAAAAAGCCCCCCACAAACGCGTCCTCAAATCTTTTTCAATTTTGCGTAAGTAGCCATGAGCTTTTTGGTGCCGACACGGTCGAAAACGATTTCGTAGAGGGTGTCGGCGCCCATGGGACGGACGGAGATAATTTCACCGTCGCCAAAGGTCATGTGACGGACGCGGTCGCCTGCCGAGAAGATCTCCTTTGAGGCCGGGCGAGGCGTTTGAAGGGGCTTGCCCACGGTTGCGCGCTCGGCAACGGGCTTTGCGGCAGGGCGCGGCACCGAAACGGGTGCGGGGCGCTCGCTGTAGTAGGTTCGCTTTTGCGCGGCGGGTGCCTCGGCTCCGCGTGAGCCGTATACATTGCCGCTCGGACGGCTGCCGAATCCGCCGTAACCGCCGCCAAATCCACCCGAAGCGCGTGAGCCAAAGCCGCTCCCAAAGCCTGTGAAGGTGTTGTCGTCGTCGGGCTTTTCCACAAGGGTGGAAGGAATTTCACTCACAAAACGCGAAACGGGGTTATACATCGTTTGACCGTACAGCAGGCGGTTCTTTGTGTGGATGATGTACAGCTCTTTTTTTGCGCGCGTGATCGCAACGTAGGCAAGACGGCGTTCTTCTTCCATTTCGCTCTCGCCCGCCGTAATGGTCTGCATCCCGGGGAAGAGCCCGTCCTCCATGCCGGGCAGGAACACGATGGGAAACTCCAAGCCCTTTGCGCTGTGAATGGTCATCATCACCACCGCGTCAGCCGATTCGTCATAGCGGTCCACATCGGCAACCAGCGCGGTCTCTTCCAAAAAGCCTGTTAAGGTGGGCTCGTCGTTTTCTTCCATGTATTCCAAAATTCCCGACTTGAATTCGTCCAGGTTTTCAAGGCGTTCGGCTTCGGCAGGGCCTGCGTCGATCAGCATTTGTCGGTAGCCCGAGCGGTCAAGGATCGCGTCAAACAGCACGTCGAGCGTCACGGTTTTGGAAAGCTCCGATAGCGAATTGATCAAGGCTGCAAACTGCTCCAAAGTTGCGCGGCTGCGCTCCAAAGCGGTAAAGGACGCGGCGCGCTCGATGACCGAAAAATGACTGCACCCCTGCTCCTCGGCAATGAGCGAGATCGTGTCAAGCGTTTTGGCACCGATCTTGCGGCGCGGCTCGTTGATGATGCGGTTGAGGCGCACGTTGTCGTCGTGGTTATTTACGAGCTGCAGGTATGCGACCGCGTCACGGATCTCCTTGCGGTCGGTAAAGCGCGTACCGCCCAAAACGCGGTAAGGCACGGCAGAGCGCGCAAAGGCTTTTTCGATGCTTTGCGACTGCGCGTTGGTGCGGTACAGAACCGCAAAATCGCGGTAAGATGCAAGTCCTTTTGCCACAGTGCGGTTGACCGTATCGACGATAAAACGCGCTTCGAGATTCTGATCGTCACACTGGCGCAGGTGGATCTTCTCGCCCTCGCCCGCTGCTGTCCAAAGAGTTTTACCCTTTCGCCCCGCGTTGTTTGAGATCACCGCGTTGGCGGCATCGAGAATGGTTTGTGTCGAGCGGTAGTTTTGCTCCAATTTAATGACTTTAGCCTCGGGGAAGGTCTTATCAAAGGTGAGGATGTTTTCGATGGTTGCGCCTCGGAAGCGGTAGATGCTCTGGTCGTCGTCGCCCACCACCATGAGATTTTGATAAAAGCCCGAAAGCATAACGGTGAGCTGCAATTGCGCCACGTTGGTGTCCTGAAACTCGTCCACGCAAACGTATTTGAAGCGTTTTTGATAAGACTCGCGCACGTCGGGGTATTTTTCGAGCAAACGGACGGTCTGCACGATGATATCGTCAAAATCCAGCGCGTTGGACTCGCGCAGGAGCTGCTGGTATGCCTCAAACACACGCGCGATCTGCTTTTTGCGGTAGTCCTGCCCTGCCTCCATGGCAAAATCGTCGGGCGACATCAAGCGATCCTTTGCGCGGCTGACCGTGTTCATAACCGCCTTTACGGGCAACAGCTTTTCGTCGATGCCGCAGCGCTGCATGGCGGCGATCATCATTTTTTTGCTGTCGTCGGTGTCGTAGATCGTAAAGCCCTGACGGTAGCCCATTTTTTCGCAATGCTGGCGCAAAATACGCACGCAAACCGAGTGAAAGGTGCCCGTCCAGATGTCCGACGCGGTTGCGGGATCGTCGGGGAACATCTTTGCCAGTCGCTCCTTGATCTCGTTTGCCGCCTTGTTGGTAAAGGTGATGGCGAGGATGCGGTAAGGCTCGCAGGCATTGTTGGTGAATTCGGGTAAGATCCCAAATTCAATGTCCGACGCGGACAGTGACATTGCTCCCTCCAGCTCGCGCACGCGCGCCTCGGTCACGCCGTACGGAACGTAGTCGCTGTAATACGCGTTGCCGTAGCGAATGATAAACGCAATGCGACGCACGAGCACGGTGGTCTTTCCGCTCCCCGCCCCCGCCAATACCAGCAAAGGATGGTTTACGGTGAACACCGCGTCGCGCTGCCTCTCGTTCAGTGATGAATATACTTTGTCAAATAACGCGCGCTTGGCGGCAAGGTATCTTTCTTCAATCGTTTGCATAAT
>JAFTXB010000113.1 GCA_017461825.1 Clostridia bacterium | reverse complement strand
TGTACTGTGAAAACAAAATGATCGCCGCCTGCGCGGGAATGCCCACGATATACAGCATCCAAACATTATGCTGTAAAAGCTGCAAATAGAGCGCCGTGAGAAACGACCAACTCAGGAGTGAGCCGAAAACGATCGCACACACGCGGTAATTCCAACGGATGTTCAAAACGGTTAAAATGCCAAATGACAACGGTACTGCCCATGTAAACAGCGTCCACAGATTCAGCTTTGCGTAAAAAGAGAGGAGTACGTAGATCACTGTCACTGCCAAAAAGACGATCGAGACCGCCAACAGCTCGGTCAAAATGCGCAAAGAGAGCCTGCCGCGCGGCTTTTGGATCTGTTCGATCTCGTGGGCGGCATTTTCTGTTACAAAGGTATCGAGGGAGACACCGTAAAGAGATGCCAGTTGTGTTAGCACCTTGAGGTCGGGCAATCCGTCCCCTCGCTCCCATTTGGATACCGATTTATCCGAATAATTGATCCGCTCCGCCAATTCTGCCTGCGTCCATCCGCGGGCTTTTCGCAACTCGGCGAGATTTGCGGCAACAATTTGTTCCAAGCTCTGTTCCAATGTGATCTATCCTTTCATGCATTTTTTGGGGGTGCTGGTTGATATAGTATATTATACCATTTCCGCCCCCTATTGTCAATAAAAAAGAAAACCCGACGGCAAAAAAACTTTGAAAAAAGGCGATCGTATTTTCTCAAATTCTGCTGTTTGCTTCCCAAATAAAGTGTATTTTTGAGTAGGCGCTTGACAATCCATTTAAAATATGGTATAACAAAATTATACCGATCTGTTTTATGGAGGATCATGTCGTGAGAAATTTTTTGGATGATTTTGTTGAAGAGATCAATAATAGAGAGGGCGCAAACGTATTTTTTATCGGGGAATACCGCAACGGCGTATACGAACATAGGGCGCTGACACGCACCAATCCCTGCCAAAACGTGTATTCGGTTGCAAAGGCGTATATCGTGACAGCCGTCGGCTTGCTTTGGGATCGCGGCTTGCTCTCCACCGATGAGATCCTGACCGATATTCTTGCCGACGAGCTCCCTCGGACCTATGATCCCATTTGGGATAAGACTACTGTTGAGATGCTTCTTTTGCACCGTGTGGGGCTTAGCGGCGGTTTTCTTGATATCGACACGCACGACGCGACCGAGTTTGGCGAGGACTATCTTGCCTATGTTCTGAACGCGCCGATCGATCCCTCGTTTGACCTTCTGCGCTCGACCTACACCGACGCCGCATATTATTTGCTCTCGCGCATTGTGGAAAAGCGCGCAGGGATGGGAACGGACGATTTTTTGTGGCGGCATTTGTTTTTGCCCACGGGTTGCCGCGAGGCAGCGTGGAGCCACTGTCCCATGGGGCACACGATGGGTGCCACGGGCTTGTATATCCGCGTGGAGGAGCTTTTAAAGCTTGGCGCGATCTACCTTAGCGGGGGGCTGTACAAGGAAACGCGCATTCTCTCGCGGGAATGGGTGGATACCGTCCTCTCTCGGGGGTATGAGCTCAAGCCCAAGTGCAATGGGCTGGCATATGGAAAAGGGGGGATGCGCGGGCAGATGCTGATGGCGGTTCCCGACAGCGGGCGCGTGGTTGCATGGACGGGGTGCGGACGCAACGATTTTGCCGATTTTGTTGCCACCTACGACATGTAGCGAAAAAAAAGAAGAATGGCTGTCTCCCTGCACATTAGCTTGTGCAATTGGACAGCCATTTTTCGTTGCCGTTCGGTGGGTTATTCCGTTCGACCTGATTACTTGTTCAGTGCGTTGAGCTTCTTTGTAAACTGGCTCTTCTTGTGAGCTGCGGCATTCTTGTGGATGATTCCGTAAGCTGCTGCCTGGTCAACCTTCTTTACAGCTGCTTTGTAAGCTGCCTGTGCGGCTGCCATGTCGCCCGAAGCCAAAGCTGCGTCGTACTTCTTCATCTCGGTTTTGAGTGCGGTACGGTGCATTTTGTTTTGCAGAGTTTTGGTTTCAATTACCTTTACTCTCTTCTTTGCGGACTTGATGTTCGGCATTTGTGTTCACCTCCCTTAAATTTTTGAAGAAATGATACTTGAAAAGCGGCGCCTGAGAGGGTGCGCACGGCTTTCATCCATATACCATGATATTTTATCACAATTTTCTCCAAATTGCAATACCTTTTTGAAAAAAACTTTTTATTTTTTTAAAAAATTTGCCCATTTTTTAAGGAAAGAACTGACAGGTAACATTTTTTCGTTTTTGCGCATACTTAAGGCAATACCGCACAATTCGCGGCTAATACCTTGATCACGCAACTACTTGCATCTTTTCCGTCACACTTCACAAATCTCATTGGCAATAGGTCAACTATTGCCTGCTTCGATTTGGTTTGTTTGACGAAAAATCTGACGGCGTATTTGCGCAATCGGAATTGTGCGGTGTTGCCTTAATATATCAAATTTGGGGGCAACATCGCGTCATCAAAGATGTGCGGTGTTGCCTCTGCGGAGGCAAGTATGAAAAAATTACGGATCATAGCAGGCACACTGGTGTGCATGTCGGTTTTGGGAGTTGTGGGACTGTTGCCTGCTTTTGCCGAGGAAGAACACGGGAACAGAGTGACGGTGATGGGGAACGCCGAGGTAGAGGCACCTGCCGACAGCGCGGTGATACGCTTTGAAATTGCAGGCTACTCACGTACGGTCAAGCATGCGCAAGCCGAAGCCGACGAAACACTCGCCCATGTGCGCGAGGCGTTGGGCGAATACGGAACTCTTACCGAGGAAGGATTTTACACCCATGAAGGCTATTCGGGGGTGCGCTTTTGTGTGACGCGCTGTTTCTCTCTTGTGACAGACCGTGTATCGGAGATCGACGCGATCGTTTCAATCCTGCATGATGCGGGCGTGAGTGCTGTCGGTGAGGTCGCCTACCTTTGCCGCGACACCGCCCCCTATGAGGCGGAGGCACTAAAGGCGGCTGTTGCCGATGCAAAAATGCGTGCGGCGGTGTTGGGGTGCTTGGGTGAACCCTGCGGCATCCGTGATATGGGGGCTTTTTGCTGTCCTTACAGCTACCCCCATGGAAAAAGCACTACGCCGACTGTGCGCGTGGAATGTTCGGTTGAGGCTTGTTTTTTGCGATAAAACGCTTGACATTCCCCCTAAAATCGAGTATAATCATATCGATAGGAGGAGGGGATCGGGAATGAAGGATGATCAAAAGCAGAGAGAGGAAACTTGCGCACTCGAGACGGAAATGACCGAACGGGACGAGCTGGTTTTGGAGGTTGCCGCCGAGATCCTGCAAAAATACCGCGTGGCGTTTGAGGAGTTGGCAAAATGAAGAGGCTTGAACAAAGACAGGTACTGTTGCTTCATCAGATGCTGACCGAGGAGACCGGCGGAGATCCGGGCTTGCGCGACGCGGGGCTTTTGAATGCCGCTTTGGAGTCGGCTTTTGCAACCTTTGACGGCGCGGAACTTTATCCAACGGTCAGCGAAAAGGCGGCACGGCTGGGATTTTCTCTGATCGCCAATCATGCCTTTGTCGACGGAAACAAGCGCATTGGAATGCTTGTGATGTTGGTCTTTTTGAGGCTCAACGGCATTGAGCTCAACACGACCTCGGCAGAGCTTGCGCGAGTGGGCTTGGCTGTTGCGGCAGGTGAGATGCGATACGATGCGTTGCTCGAGTGGCTGAAGCAAACAAAATAAAAAGCAGAACGGGGATGTCTCATAAGTTTGAGGCATCCCCGATTTCGCTCGGTTATATCTTTTCAATATATTTCCGCTTGAGGTTTTCGGCAAATTCATCGGTGTAAATGTCGTCCTTTGCGGGCAGGAGCAGCTGCTTTCCGCCATCGTAGGTCAGACACAGGAAACAGGTCTTTGCCAAGAATTTTTTATTGTTGACGGTGGTGACGGTTTTGCGGTCGCGCTCAACGGTCACATCTTCAAGCGTTTCATAGTAGATCTCGTAGGTTGCGGTCTCTTTTTGATCCGAAACAAAAGAGAAGGAGAGGGTTTTGATATAAAACGCATCGTTTAAAAACAGCATTTTGGCGTATGTGTAATCCGAAGAGCACAAACTTGCGTTTTTCATGGGCTTGATGTAGAGCCCATCGTGAAGATCAAACGCTTCAAACACGCGCTCCTCGATCTTTTCCTTCGGCACACGGCCGCGGAAATGAGGATCCTCCTCCAATTCACGGAAAGAGAGCTTTTCCACGTGATGCGCAATCTCGTTTTGAAAATCGGCTTCATGCTTACGTCCGATACTGCCGTAGAGGAATACGATCAAACCGCCGACAAGTCCGATGATCATCAAAATATAAGAAGTAAATGACCATCCGAGCCATAAAAACAAAAATCCGACCACCATCATGATGATGCCCAGCATGGCGGCACCATCCCATTTTTTGAAGTAATTGATATACTGCTTGTATCCGTTTTTCTCGTTCATAAAAACCTCCGATTGCTTTGATTGACTATATTATAATGCATACTATTGCATTTGTCAATCAATTTTTGGTTGACGAAACTGTCTTTTTGGTTGAATTACGCCGTTTTTGCGTTCCCTTCACTTATATAGTGTCAAAAAAACGGAATTGGTTTGGTATTTTTTGAAAAAATTTTCTTATATTTGAGTTCTTATTACTCCGTCAGAGTTTTCAGTACAGCCATAATCCGGTCGTACTCAATGTTTGCGGCGTATGTGAACTGCTTGCGATATTTGTTCCACATAGTTTGAAGTTCAGGGCTTTTTTCGATGTTGTGGAGAATATCGGGGACATCCTCGATCTGCGGAGTAGTTCCACGGTGGCTTGCAGTTGCACGCAACGCATCCGAAAACACTGTCTTATCAAATTTCTGGGTTGTGGTCAGTATATAGACATCGTAAAAATCTCTTGGACGAGTGTTGAACACTCCACGACGCAAAATAGTTTCTACCTTTTCTGCCATAACGGTTTCAATGTTGTATGCCCACAACTGGTAGGATTTTTCATCGTCAAAAATTTCAGAAAAGTTGTACTGCACCGCATGGGGTGTAATCGCGTCACCGGTAGATACATCAATGCTGAGTGGAGTCAGCAGAGTATCAAACTTGGCGTTTAGCATGACACGGTATCCGCCGTACCTATCATCTTCGCGGATGGGAGAAATTGTCCCGATCTCGAATACAATGCCATCATCAAATGCGATATCACAGATATTTTCCAACGCACAGCGAATTGCTTCCGGTGTAAGGGGGAGATTTTTGAGAGTGGTGTCCATATCCATTGTTGCGCGGTTGTCGATCCCAACAATCGCTGCTACCAACATGCCTCCCTTTAACACAAATTTCTCTTTGTATTCGGAAGCAGAAAGACGGACGAGCAGACGTTCAAACATATAATTTTGCAAAATGACCTGCGCAGGGATATTCTTTTGTTTGGCGATGTTACGAATTTTCGCTTTCAAACTCATTGCTTTACTCACAGAAGTACCTCCAAATACTGACGCAGGACATTAAACACCCGCATCTTTTTTGCGTAAGAGTTTAATTTGTTCAAATCTTTCCCTGGGTTAGCCGCATATAGCTTTAAAGCAGCGAGGAATGTTTCTGTTCCCAACTTGTTGCGGCTGCGAACTACATCACAGATCGTGCGTTCAAGATCGTATACAGGAACATCATTTCCGGCAGGTGTTTTCAGCATGCTTTTGCCAAGCTCAAACAATTCCGGCTTGATGTAATACACTTTGCATTCAGATTGAATTGCCGCAGACGGAATACAACCGGACGGTGCAGTAACCGTATGCTCAAATGGAGTACGGTCAGAAATCCCATGAAGGAAAAGCGCGGTTTCGTGAGAAAAGATCACCTTTTTAGAACGGTTACTGATAGCCAGCAACTCATCTTGCATATCTTCGGGAAGAATGTACTGTCCCTTTACAATGCGATGGATTTTATCTTCTTTGCATAATTTATAAAGCATCGCTTTGGAGATGCCGTATTGAGCTGCTATTTTCGTTTCAATAATTCCGCCATGCGATTTTGCAATAGCGATGAGTTCCGTCATGTAATCCATACACTCCCCCTCGATTATAATAACTTAATAATATTATACATATAATTACGATGTAAGTCAATAGTCTTGAATAAACATTCGAGAAATATTTACAATTAAAT
>JAFTXB010000112.1 GCA_017461825.1 Clostridia bacterium | reverse complement strand
AGGAATATAAAACTGTAGCCAAAAGCAACCGCGCAGCCAAACGCCAATAGCTATAGTTGCTTTTTTTCTTTTGATTAAGAGATTCCGAAAGCGATTTTTTCATCAAACGCCGCGGCAGATCCAGCCAGTAGTCTCGCGCGTCCATTGCCGAAAAATGTCTGAGGAGGATCACAGCCACGGCATGCGTCACAAACAGAAACGCCTTTGGAGCGATTGACGGAAGCTCTACGGGGAGAACGCTTAAAGCATCGCTGTATCGGATCGAGCTTCCGAACAACAGCAGTCCCAGTATAAACACGCCGATCTCCACCCACATTCCAAAGTTGCGCCAAAGCATTTGGGATTCGGCTTTTCTATCGTAATTTACCGCAACATCCCGCGATAAAAATGTTTCCCGATCCATCCGATGATAGATCGCAAAAGATCCGATCACGGTATTCAACATCAAAAACGAAAGCAGGATCTCACACAGCAAAACAAAGGTTGCGGGGGTTGCGATCACGTCTTCTGCGTTTTTATAAAAGGAATTGCGAAAGATCGGCAAAACGATCGCCTGCATCACACCAAAGCAAGCATATGAAAGGATGCCCCTGACGATCGCGACTAACAAAGGAACCCTTGGATGTGCAAGCAATTTTTTCCTGAATTCATAAAGATCGAACTCCATCGTATTATACTCCAATCTTAAAAAGAGGCGAGCTCTGCGACAATTCGCAAAGCCCGCCGTGTCTTACTTTACAGCATGTCAATCAAGCTTATTTCTGATCGTTTGCTCCAATTTCCTTAATACTGGTTACCAGTCCCGCAAGGCTTTGGATCTCGGAGGGAATGATGATCTTGGTCGCCTGACCGTCAGCCGCCTTTGCAAACGCCTCGAGTCCCTTGATGGCGATCACACCGTCACCGGGATTTGATTCGTTGATCATGCGGATACCGTCGGCGGTCGCCTTCTGGATCGAAAGGATCGCCGCAGCCTCACCCTCTGCCTCACGGATCTTGGACTCCTTGACCGCCTCTGCGCGGAGGATCTGCGATTGCTTTTCTGCCTCTGCCTCAAGGATCATGGATTCCTTCTTACCCTGTGCCACGAGAATGGTCGAATTCTTCTCACCCTCTGCGCGCAGGATCGCTTCACGTCTTTCGCGTTCAGCCTTCATCTGCTTTTCCATCGCGTCCTGAATTTCCTTGGGAGGAATGATGTTCTTCAGCTCAACGCGCGTTACCTTGATACCCCAAGGGTCGGTTGCCTCGTCCAAAATCGAGCGCATTTTCGTATTGATGATATCACGCGAGGTCAGCGTGTTGTCAAGCTCCAATTCACCGATGATGTTACGGATCGTGGTAGCCGTCAGGTTTTCAATTGCCGTCATAGGCGTGGTATGACCGTAGGCATACAGCTTACAGTCGGTGATCTGGAAGAACACGACCGTGTCGATCTGCATACGGACGTTATCCTTTGTGATAACGGGCTGGGGCGGAAAATCCACCACCTGCTCCATGAGGTTGATCTTCTTTGCGATCTTGTCGATGAACGGCACCTTTACGTGAAGTCCCGTTTTCCACGTCTGATGATATGCGCCGAGACGCTCGACAACGTATGCTCTCGACTGCGGTACCACGTGAACGTTGGAAATTATAATGATCAATACGATTGCTACCAAAATACCCAAAATAATCAAAGGTCCCATACTACTTCTCCTTTTTGTGTTGTTTTTTCATGTAAAACTTACTTTTTCTCTGCGTTTTCCGCTTGAAACGGCTCGCAGATCAGCTTGACGCCCGCGATCTCACATACGGTGATCACGCTACCAACGGGAATCCTTACCGCGTCATCGCTTGAGCGCGCCGTCCAGACAAGACCTCTGAGCTTAACACTTCCCGTTTCCAGGATATTGTCGATCTCCTCGGTCACCACGCCGTGCTCGCCGACGTAAGAATCGGCATTGAGCTTTTCAGCCTTGTTTTGCGGAAGGTGTTTTTTTAATACTGTTTTTGCCAAAATCAACGTTGACGCCGACAGCACCAAAAAGATCGCGATCTGAAGCCACACCCAATCGACAAACAACGAGACCACCATTGCCGTCAATGCCCCGGGCACAAACCAAAGCGCCACGAGATCGCAGGTTTGGCTTTCAACCACCGCCGCCGCAATTGCAATAATAAGCCAGAAAAGCGCCACACCGTACTCTGCAAAAAAACTGCCCCAATCCATCTTCTGTCACCCTCCTTTCTTGTTTCTTGATAAGATTATACCACACAATCACGTGATTGTCAATAGGTTTCCAAAAACTTTTTTTAAAAATCTCAAAATTTTAAAAATTAGTGCTTTGAATAATAAGTGATCAAACGTTCGATCAACATACTGCCGTCGGCACCCACCCGCACCGTAATATCCTGTGGACGGCTTGCATCACTGCCTACGTCCCTTCGAAAAGTGCCGTCGTTTCGGTGGATCATATATTCCACTCTATATGTAATCAGTCGCTCATCCCCCTCCTTTGATTCGCTCATAAACGTAATTTTTATGTTATGGAGCATCTGTTGGGAAAAGGCGCCCTTTGGTTCGTTGTCTCGGTAGTATACTGCATTAAACAGTTTATTATATGCGGCGGCGTCGCCCCTGATTATCGTTTGAATGTAATCATGAAGAAAGAGTACGCTATCCTCAAACTCCTCTCGATTTTCATCTGTAATCGACATTGTAAGTCCATATCCCGAGGGATCGGCACAATAATTAACCTGACGATTGAGCCCCAGATACTCGGCGTTTTCCATAATATCCCCTTCATACACGGGATAAAACTCGAAATCACCGTCGGGCACGTTGCTCTTTCCTCTTGACAATGCCTCCACCAATGCCACAATACCGAACAGAACAGCCATCACTCCCAGCACACAAGCTACAATAATGATGACGGTTCGCTTCATTTTCCGAGAATGCTCCCGTAGCCGTAACAGCTCTTCCTCATTCGTATTTTTTTCATCCATTTGAAAAAACCTCCGTTTGTTACTATTTGTTCTTCTTTATTTTAACATATTTCGTCGGCATTTGCAACGAAAAAAAGATTTATTTACATTCTCGTTTTGATTTATTGCAAAAAAAGTTTGTAAAAGCAAAAAAATCGTCTTTATTCTATTGTACTTTTCGCGAAAATGTGCTATAATGTAGTTTGGATTTATATATTAAACGGAAAAATTATCTCCGCGCAACCGAAAGGACAGTGTTTGATTCCATGAAATACCTTGTTTTGATTCCCGATGGAATGGCAGACGAAAAGATTGAAGAGCTCGGCCAACGCACCCCTATGGAAGTGGCAAAGAAACCCACCATGGATATGCTCGCAAAAACCGCTACCGTTGGAACTGTTTCCAATGTTCCTATAGGAATGGTTCCCGAAAGCGACACCGCAAATATGGCGATCCTTTCTTTTGATCCCAAGATCTATTCCAAAGGGCGTTCCCCTCTTGAAGCGGTCAGTATGGGGATCGAAATGAAGCCCGACGAAACAGCGTACCGTTGCAATGTCGTTACCCTTTCCGAGGATGAGGAAAACTACGATGATAAGATCATCCTCGACCACAGTGCCGACGAGATCACAACAGCCGAGGCAAACGAGCTTATCAAGGCACTTGAAGCTAAGCTCGGAACCGACTACCGCCGCTTTTATACGGGTGTCAGTTACCGCCACTGTCTGATTTGGAAAAACGGAAATGACAAATATGACTTTATGCGTCCGCACGATATTCTCGGCAAACGCATTGGCGAATACCTCCCCAAAGCTGAAAACGGCGGCAAGGAGTTTTACGACCTGATGCGCGAGAGCTACAACATCCTCAACCATCACCCCGTTAACGAGGCAAGACGCGCACGCGGACTGAAGCCCGCAAACTCGGCTTGGCTCTGGAGTCCCGGAAAAAAGCCGCAACTCCCCAACTTCCGCGAGAAATGGGGGCTTAACGCTGCCGTTATTTCGGCAGTTGACCTCATCAAAGGCATCGGACTTTGCGCAGGAATGAGATCGATCGATGTTGAGGGGGCAACGGGTAACGTTCATACCAATTATGAAGGAAAAGCAAACGCCGCTATCGAAGCCTTTAAAAGCGGACACGATTTCGTATATATCCACGTTGAGGCCCCCGATGAATGCGGGCACCGCGCAGAGCTTGAAAACAAGATCCTCTCGGTTGAACTCATCGACAAAAAGATCCTCAAACCGGTCTACGAATACCTTGCCGCATCGGGCGAGGACTTCCGCGTGATGATCCTGCCCGATCATCCCACGCCCATCCGTCTCCGTACACATACCATCCATCCGGTTCCGTTCTTGATTTACGACTCCGTAAAAATCTCCAACGGCGTTGAGAATTTTTCCGAGGAAAGTGCCGCTAACAAGGGATTTTACGTCAAGGACGGCTACACACTTATGGAATTGTTAAAAAAGTGATTTCTTTTTTAACTGATGACCGCTAAACATTATTTTTAGAAAAGAGGTAAACTCCGCATGAATAACGAACCGCAGTTTACAGAAGAAAGCATTGACGAAGAATCACAATCCCCACAAAAAAAAGGGGGTGGATTTACAGCATCGCTGTTTGACATTGTGGAAATGTTTGCATGGTCTGTTTTTGCTGTACTGATCATATTCTCTTTTGCCTTCCGCCTTTGCCGTGTAGACGGTCGATCGATGGAAAATACGCTGTATAACGGGCAAAACCTTCTCCTTTACAGCTTTGCCTATACCCCGGAGCAGGATGACATTGTCGTATTCCATCTGACCAATCCTGAGGTTGACATGGAAAAAACATTGGTCAAGCGAGTAATCGCCACAAGCGGACAGACCGTTGAGATCAATTTTAACACAGCACAGATATTGGTTGACGGCAAGGAATACAAAGATTCCCATGCAATTTTGAAAAACCTTTCGGATCGCGTTATCAATGTTTACACATTGACAGCCGAACACCACTATGATCCAATGAACGGTATTTTCTCGGCAACGGTTCCCGAAGGACACGTATTTGTTATGGGAGATAACCGCAACAATTCCAAAGACAGCCGCGACACCGATGTCGGCTTTGTTGACGAGCGTTGCATCCTTGGCAAAGCAGTCCTTCGTATCTCCCCCTTTACCGTATTTTCAAATTAAAAAGCATTCAAAACCAACTAAGAAAGGAGTTCGACATTCACTATGCCTTCCGAAAATATTCAATGGTTTCCCGGACATATGGCAAAAACTCGCCGTATGATCTCGGACAACCTTAAAAACGTTGACATCGTCATTGAAATTCTGGATGCGCGAATTCCCTACAGCTCCCGCAACCCCGAGATCAAGCGGCTGACCGAGGGAAAGCCTACCCTACTCCTGCTCAACAAAGCCTCGCTTGCCGACCCCGCGCAAAACAAGCGATGGCAGGGATGCTACACCGAGGGAAATACTACCTGCCTGCTCACCGACTGCGTCACGGGGGAAGGAATGAAGAGCCTTGCTCCCGCCATTCGCGAAATATTAGCCGATAAGCTGCGCCGATACGAGGAAAAAGGAATGCAAGGCAGACGCGTTCGCGCTATGGTACTGGGGATTCCCAATGTCGGAAAATCCTCGCTGATCAACCGCATTTGCGGCAATAAAAAGACAAAGGTTGAAAACCGCCCCGGTGTGACACTGGATAAGCAATGGGTATCCACCAATATCGGTGTTGATCTGTTGGATATGCCCGGGATCCTGTGGCCGAAATTTGAGGAAAAACGCGTGGGGGAAAATCTCGCGCTGACAGGTGCGATACGCGACGGCGTTTTGGATATTGAAAGCCTTGCCGTTGTGCTTTGCAAGCGGTTGCGCCGTCTTTACTCGTGTGAATTGGCAACGCGCTACAAGCTGGGAGATCCCGAATCCTTTGCAGAGCTCACCGATTATGAGCTGTTTGAAACGATCGGCAGAAAGAGAGGATTTCTGATCAGCGGAGGTGAGATCAACACCGAGCGCACCGCGATCATGCTGCTGGATGAATTTCGCTCGGCAAAGATCGGACGTATGACGCTTGACCGCTATTCCAAGGAGGAATTGCCCGATGCTTGAATATCAACTGGAAAAAGAACTGAACGACGCAGGATATCAATACGTCTGCGGAGTTGACGAAGCAGGAAGAGGTCCCCTATGCGGTCCCGTGGTTGCAGCGGCTTGTATTCTTCCGTCGGGACTGGTAATTGAAGGACTCAACGATTCCAAAAAGCTCACGCCTAAAAAGCGGGATGCTTTGTATGACTTTATTTGCGAAAACGCGATTGCCTATTGCATTGCCGAGGCAAGTGTCGCGGAAATTGATGAACTGAATATACTGGAAGCAGATCTGCTTGCCATGCGACGTGCCATCGACGGCTTGGCGGTGCCTGCCGACTTTGCGCTGATAGACGGGAATATCGCGCGTGATTTTCAGATCCCCGCAAAAGCAATTGTAAAGGGCGATGCTATCAGCCCATCAATTGCGGCGGCTTCGATCCTTGCAAAGGTTACGCGTGACCGTCAATGTGAGGAGCTTGACCGCATGTATCCGCAATACGGCATTGCAAAACATAAGGGGTACGGTACAAAAGCGCATATGAACGCACTCCGCGAACACGGCCCCTCCCCCATTCACAGAAAGCAATTCATCCGTTTTTTGGAGAAACAGGAATGATCCTCCAAACAACGAAATCGATCGGAGACTTTGGCGAGCGCTACGCCGCGCGCTATTTGATGCTTCACGGCTACCACATAAAAAAGCGCAACTGGAGATCGGGAAAATACGAGCTTGACATCGTTGCCGAAACTCTGCGCGGTATCGTGTTTGTTGAGGTCAAAACACGCACTTATTCAGCCGACACCGATCTCTCCACAGCTCCGCCACCAAGTCTTGCCGTCCATGCCGATAAGCAGCATTTTACACGTACTGCCGCACAACGCTATCTATATGAGCATCAAACCAATAAAACGCCTCGCATGGATGTAATTGAGATATGGCTCCAAAAAACGCCCGAGGGCAAACGTCCAAAGGTGCTCAAGATCAACCATATGAAAGCTGCATACTGATAAGGAGAACAAATGAACCTGTCTTTGTTTGATCTGCATTGTGACACTGCTTTGGAAATGCTGCGCAATAAACAGTCTTTTTTTCAAAACACGCTTGCCGTTTCATTGCAAAAAGCAAGTGTTTACCAACGGTACGTACAGGTAATGGCGCATTGGACACCTTACCGATTGGGAGATGAAGAAGGTTGGGAGCTTGTTCAGAAAATGCTGCAAAATCTCAAAAACGATCCCGCGATCACCGAGGGCAAAGCTGTGATCCAAAGCGTCTGCCCCGATCGCGATCACTCCCCCACGCTGTTTCTTGCTGTGGAGGACGCGCGTATTTTGGCAAATCGTCTTGAACGTGTCGACACACTTTTTGAAAGCGGTATCCGAATTCTCACACCGCTTTGGAAGGGTGAAAGCTGTATTGGTGGCTCACACGACACCGAAAAAGGCTTGACCGAATTTGGAAAAGCGGCGTTGGAACGAGCCGTGGCTCTTGGAATGATCCTTGATATCTCCCATGCATCTGTCGCCTCTGCCGAAGATATTTTCGCCATAGCAAAAAAGTACGGTCGTCCCGTGATCGCCTCACATTCCAATGCATACGATATCTGCCCGGTTTCCCGCAATTTGCGGCGTGAACAGATAAGAGAGCTTATCGCATCCGACGGCATCATTGGCATCAATCTTTATAAAAACTTTTTAAAACCGAACGGAAATGCAAC
This sequence comes from Clostridia bacterium, assembly GCA_017461825.1. Classification (GTDB taxonomy): domain Bacteria; phylum Bacillota; class Clostridia; order Oscillospirales; family CAG-272; genus UMGS1865. Next base: position 21,724 of record JAFTXB010000112.1, on the reverse strand, counting down.
CCTTGAAGATACACTCGCTCATATTGAGTATTTTCTTGAAATGGGAGCCGAACAGTATCTCGCACTCGGCTGTGATATGGACGGATGCGATCTCCCCCCCGACGTTCCCAACATTGCGGCACTCCCCCATCTTGCCGAGCTGATGCAACGGCAAGGATACGGCGATGAGCTGATCCGAGAGATCTTTTATGAAAACGCGTACCGCTTCGCAAAAAAACATTTCAAAACATAAACACACGCAATCAAATTTTATTCTATACCAATCAGGAAGGATCCTAAAAATGTTGTACAAAAGCACAAGAAGCAATAAAAAAGCAACGGCAACTGCCGCCAAGGTCATCAAGCAAGGGCTTGCCGAGGACGGCGGTCTGTTTGTTCCCGAAAGTGTTCCCACATTGACACTCGACGAGATCAAAGCGCTTTGCAATGAAAGCTACCCCGTTCGCGCCGCAACCGTACTATCCAAGTTTTTAACGGATTATACGTATGAGGAACTGCTTGCCGACTGCAAGGAGGCTTATAGCGAGACCTCGTTTGTAGGAGGTGCCGCACCGCTTGTTAATATTCACGACCAATTTGAATCGCTTGAGCTGTGGCACGGCCCTACAGCGGCGTTTAAGGATATGGCGCTTCAGATCATGCCGCGACTTCTTTCTCGCGCGCTGAAAAAGACAGGCGAGGAACGCACAGCATTGATCCTCGTTGCCACCTCGGGAGACACGGGAAAAGCCGCCTTGGAGGGATACAAGGACGTTCCCGGCATCAAGATCATGGTATTTTACCCTGTTGACGGTGTTAGCCGCGTGCAAAAGCTTCAAATGGCAACACAAACCGGCTCCAATGTCAACGTATGTGCGATTCGAGGCAATTTCGACGATGCACAAAATGGCGTAAAGGTTATTTTCGGTGATAAGGAAATGGCGCAAAAGCTTGACGAAAAGGGCTATTTCTTCTCCAGTGCAAACTCGATCAACTGGGGCCGTCTTGCACCGCAAATCGTTTACTATGTATCTGCTTACTGCGATCTCTTAAGCAGCGGAAAATGCAAACTCGGCGACAGCTTTAATGTCTGTGTTCCCACAGGCAACTTCGGCAACATTTTTGCCGCCTATCTCGCGAAATTGATGGGACTTCCCATCGGTCACATGGTCTGCGCCTCAAACAGAAACAACATTCTCACCGATTTCCTGCGAACGGGCACTTACGACCGAAACCGTGATTTCTACTTGACAATGTCCCCATCCATGGATATTCTCATTTCGAGCAATCTCGAGCGTTTGCTCTACTTCACAGCGGGAAGTGAGAAGACAGCCGCTTACATGAAGTCACTCAAGGAAACCGGCTGCTATACTGTCGATAAAGAGATACTCGATGCGATCCGCGCCAATTTCAGCGGATATTATACCGACGAGGCAGACACGGCAAAGACCATTCACGATACCTTTAAAGCATATGGCTACCTTGCAGACACCCATACCGCCGTTGCGATTCATGCCGCAGAGGCATACGTGGCCGAAACAGGTGATACCCGCCCCATGGTTATCGATTCCACCGCAAGCCCCTACAAATTTGCAAATAATGTTTATCGCGCCGTCAGCGAAAAAGATGCAGCAAGCGAACTCGAGGCTCTTGATGCGCTTTCCACAGAGACAAAAACAGAGATTCCCTATCCTCTGGCAGGTCTTGCATCCCGCAAGGTGCGCTTTGAGCAGGTTGTCAACAAGGATCAAATGGCACAAACCGTTCTGGAATACCTCGACAACTGAAAAATGGGGAGGAAACTTTTATGTTCCCTCCCCAAAGCCTTAATTAATCAGCATTCCTTAGGCTTAAAGGTTGCGCAAAGCGTATCCCCCGAGCTGTCCGCGTTGCGGGGACCGACAGAAATTTCCTTTGCTGTACAGCAGGTCTCCATATCGTGATAATAGCAGTTTTGTACGTTGCACTTGATGCCTGCGATATGCTTACAACCGCAGTCGGTCTTATAGGTCTTATTCTCTTCCATTCTGAACATCCTTTCCGATTTGAAAAATCACTTTTTTGGAAAGAAAAAATCTTTCACGCTTCTATTTTACCCCGTAAAATGACGGTTCATACATTTTTGAAAGGAGGTACACCGTGTCACTTTTCGTCATAGCCGATCTTCATCTGTCAAGCGACGGATCAAAATCCATGGAGGTTTTCGGTTCACGTTGGACAGACTATATGAATAAGCTTCGCAAAAATTGGACTGCAGTGGTCACACCGGATGATACAGTAATCGTTCCCGGAGATATATCTTGGGGACTTAAACTTGAGGATGCGATCGACGATCTCAAGTTTCTGGATTCTCTACCGGGACAAAAACTGATTGGTAAAGGCAATCACGATTTTTGGTGGTCGACCGCCTCAAAAATGAATACCATGATGGAGGAACAAAACATTAAAACCATCAGGCTGCTCCATAACAATGCCTATGTATGTGAGAGATGCATTGTGTGCGGCACGCGCGGATGGTTCGTTGAGGAAAATCAGCAGCACGCCGTTGGAAACGCGGATTATAACCGCATCGTCAACCGTGAGATCATCCGTTTGCGCTTGAGCCTTGATGAGGCTGTAAAATTGCAGATAGAACATCCTGAGTATCCAATTTCCGTATTTCTGCATTTTCCTCCCGTATGGAACGGTTTTGTTTGCCGCGAGATCGTTGATGTTCTCCATGAGTATGGAATTCGCTCCTGCTATTTCGGGCATATTCACGGAGCATATCATATGCCGCGCACCGTCAATTTTGAAGGAATTGACCTTGTTTTGACCTCTGCAGATGCCCTGCAATTCTCACCAATGCCCATTTATCCCGAATAAAAAGTAAAAAATTTGTTTTTTTCGATTGATTTTTTGAAAAACCTATTGACAAAACCGATAAAAAATTATACAATATAAGATGTATGTAAAAATAACTATCTGATAGTTCTGGAGGACAACAAAAAATGAGTTTGATCAAATCCGAATTGACCGACAAGAGCGTATACACGCTGGAGTTCTCGGTTGATAAAGAAACCTTTGACAAGGCTGTTACCGCGGCATACCGTAAACAGGTGGGCAAGATCACCGTTCCCGGCTTCCGCAAGGGTAAAGCTCCCCGCTCCGTGATCGAAAAGATGTACGGAAAGGGATATTTTTATGAGGATGCTATCAACGAGGTACTTCCCGACGCATTCGATTCTGCACTGAAAGAGTCGGGTCTTGATATGGTCGGTCAGCCCGAGTTTGATGTGGTTTCCATCGACGATAACGGCGTAGTGCTTTCCGCAAAGGTCGCTGTGAAGCCCGAAGTTAAAATTGAAGGCTACCTCGGTATTGAGGCAAAGAGAAAGACTGTAAGAGTGACCGCTAAAGAGATCGATGCTGAGCTTGAGACCATCCGTGAGCGCAATTCCCGTGAGATCGAGGTTACCGACGGCGTATCCGAAATGGGCGATGTTTGCACCATCGACTACGAGGGTTTTGTGGACGGCGTTGCATTTGACGGCGGCAAGGGCTCTGATTATCCCTTGAAGCTCGGATCCGGCAACTTTATCCCCGGCTTTGAGGAGCAGGTTGCGGGACATAAGATCGACGAGGAGTTTGATGTCAACGTCACATTCCCCGAGGATTACCACGCAAAGGAACTCGCCGGTAAGGCAGCAGTATTCAAGACTGTGATTCATGCCATCAAGCACATTGAGCTCCCCGCTCTGGATGACGATTTTGCGAAGGATGTTTCCGAATTTGACACCCTTGATGAATATCGCGCCGATGTAAAGGCAAAAATCTCCAAGAGACACAATGACGAGGCAGACCGCGAGGTTGAGGACAAGATCCTGGATCAGCTGATCGAAAAGGTTGAGGCTGACATTCCCGAGCAGATGTTCGTTGCAGAGACCGAAAACTTCGTTCGCGACTATGACAACCGTCTGCGTATGCAAGGCCTTGATCTCAAGACCTACTTCCAGTACACCGGCATGAACCTCGATTCTCTGCGCGAGCAGCTCCGCCCGCAGGCTGAAAAGCAGGTCAAGTTGAGATTGGCTCTGGAAAAGATCGCTGAGCTCGAAAATATCGAAGTAACCGATGAGGATATCGACGGCGAGATCAAGCGCATCGCAGAGGCATATCAGATGGAAGCCGACAAGGTTCGCGAAATGGTTCCCACCGACTCCGTTGCCGAGGACATGAAGGTGAAGAAGGCAATGGATCTCGTAAAAGAGAAAGCCATTACCAAGTAAAAAAACAATTTCTGAACCGGAAGTCGCAAATTTGCTGTTTCCGGTTCAAATTTATCAGAAAAGAGGTATGATACCAATGTTTGATCACAGAGATTTTACAAAAGACGCGCTGGTTCCCATGGTCGTCGAGCAAACCAACCGCGGTGAACGCTCCTACGACATCTTTTCGCGTCTGCTCAATGACCGCATCGTATTTCTCTCCGACGAGGTCAACGATACGACCGCATCTCTGATCGTTGCGCAAATGCTTTTCCTCGAGGCGCAGGATCCCGACAAAGACATTTCCTTTTATATCAATTCCCCGGGCGGATCCGTCACCGCAGGTATGGCAATTTACGACACCATGCAGTTTATTAAATGCGACGTTTCCACCATCTGCATCGGTATGGCTGCAAGCATGGGCGCATTTTTGCTCTCCTCGGGCACCAAGGGCAAGCGTTTTGCCCTGCCCCACAGTGAGGTTATGATCCACCAGCCCTTGGGCGGTGCACGCGGTCAGGCAAGTGATATTCAGATCCAGGCCGAGCATATCCTCAGAACCAAAGCAACCTTAAACCGCATTCTTGCCGAGAATACCGGCAAGCCCCTGGAGATCATTGAGCGCGACACCGACCGCGACAATTACATAACCGCACAGGAAGCAATGGAATACGGTCTGGTTGACAAGGTTTTGATCAAGCGCGCATAAAAAAGAAGATTCCCGAAAGGAACCAACATGGCAAACAACACGACTAACAATGGCACCAAAAGCCTCAGACATTGCTCCTTTTGCGGGAGAAACGAGCGTCAGGTCGATTTTCTGATTCCCTCTCCCACGGGTGTTTATATCTGTGACTTTTGTGTAGAGGCTTGCAACGAGCTGATTTCGGAGACCACCGCCGAGGCACCGTCTCTCGATAAACTCTCACTCGCCGATCTTCCCCGCCCCATACAGATCAAAGAAACGCTTGATAAGTATGTCATTGGGCAGGATGAGGCAAAGGTGGCGCTTTCGGTTGCCGTTTATAATCACTATAAACGTATTCTTTCCACCGAAAAGAAAAAGCCCCATGGAAAGGGCAAGAAAAACGCGCCCGTCGAGGAAAATAACGAGGATGAGGTCGAGTTGCAAAAGAGCAACGTGCTTCTGATCGGCCCCACGGGCGTTGGTAAGACCTACCTTGCCCAAACGCTGGCAAAAACGCTCAAGGTGCCTTTTGCAATTGCCGACGCAACGACCTTGACCGAGGCAGGTTACGTTGGTGAGGACGTTGAAAATATCCTTTTGCGCCTTATTCAGGCGGCAGACTACGATATTGAGCTTGCCGAGCGCGGCATCATTTATATCGACGAGATCGACAAGATCGCACGAAAGAGCGAGAACCGCTCGATTACGCGTGACGTATCGGGTGAAGGCGTTCAGCAGGCACTTTTGAAGATTCTGGAAGGAACGGTCTCCAACGTTCCCCCGCAGGGCGGACGCAAGCACCCCAATCAGGAGTTTATTCAGATCAACACGAAGAACATTCTGTTTATCTGCGGTGGAGCCTTTGACGGGCTTGACAAAACGATCGAAAACCGCAAGGGCAACCACACCATTGGCTTTGGCGGTGAGATCAAAACCAAAGCAGAACGCAAGGATTCGGGCATCTACCGCGATGTCGTACCGCACGATATCGTAAAATTCGGGCTGATCCCCGAGCTGGTCGGGCGTATTCCCGTCATCGTGCCGCTGAGCGACCTTGACAAGACCGCCTTGATCCGTATTCTCACCGAACCGAAGAACTCGCTTACCAAGCAATATGAAAAGCTGTTCCGCATGGACGGTGTCAAGCTTTCGTTTGATCAAGAGGCATTGGAGGCTGTCGCAGAGCTTGCGCTGGAGAGAAACACCGGTGCACGCGGACTGCGCTCGATCATGGAGAACGCTATGACAGAGATCATGTACGAAATCCCCTCTCGCCACGACGTTGCCGAGGTGGTCATCACCCCCGCTTGCATCAAGGGCGAAGGAAAGAGCGAATACGTCCTCATGCGCGAGCTTCCCGCGGCGGATGAAACTGCGGCGTTGCCGGATGCAAAAAATTAATAATCGTTACTAAAAAAGCCCCCGCTTATTATAAAAGCGGGAGCTTTTTGTTTGTCATTTTACCTCTTATTCAAAATCAACCACGTTTACCCAACCAAGCAGGAACTCTCGTTCCTCTTTGTTGCCCTTGACCGATTGCGAGGCGGCAACGATGGGAAGCCACTTTTGAACGTACTGCATTGCGGTGTCGCTCTTTTTGCAGAAGGACTTCATGTAATAAGCCGCCGTTTCCTTGGCACCTGCAAGGCTGAACAAAAGATAGGTTCTTGCGGCATCGGCTGCTGCATTGCCCTGCGTTGCGTGTGCCCAGTCAATGATATAGGGCGGTCCTTCTGGGGTGATAATGATATTCGACGGGTTAAAATCGCCGTGGCAAACCTTGTTGTGCTTAGGCATTCCCTCAAGTCTCGTGTGAAGCTCATAGCGGGTGGTGGCATCAAGATCGGTCAGCGTGATCTTGCGGTTCATTTTATCCTTGAGCTTGGTCAAGAGGGGGGCTTTCTTTTGATGAACCGACAATTGAAGCTCCACCATCAAATCGATATATTCTTCCATCTTCTCGGGATTTTCTTCCATCAACTGCGCAAGTGTTTTTCCCTCGATGAAATCGGTCACGATCGCCCATTTGCCGTCGATCTTGGTTACCTCAATGATCTTCGGGATATTCAAGCCGGTCTCCTCTACTCTCGCCTGATTGAGCGCCTCGTTGAGAACGTCGGATTTTGAATAATCCTCATCGAAAACCTTAATACAATGGTCGCCGTCGCGATAAACGGTCTTGTTCGGTCTTTTTGCAATCACGGTATCCAGCTTCATATTGCTTTTTCTCCTTTCAAATCTCCTCGTGCTTACCGTAATAAGCATTGAGGTACATCTGTTTGATCTCACTCATAAGGGGATAACGAGGGTTCGCGCCCGTGCATTGGTCATCAAATGCCTGCTCGACCATATCGTCAAGACGCGCGAGGAAATCTGCCTCATCGGCAACGTAATCACGAATGGTGGGCTTCATACCAACCTTTGCCTTGAGCTCGTCAAGTGCCCGGATCAGATTCTCCACCTTTTCGGCATCGTTCTTTCCACGAAGTCCCAAATAGTCTGCGATTTCTGCATAGCGCGCGAGCGTGTGGGGATGATCATACTGCGAGAAGGTACCCATCTTGGTGGGAACCTCTGCGGAGTTGAAGCGAATGACCTCGTCGATCATCAATGCGTTTGCAAGGCCGTGAGGCAGGTGGTGGAAAGCACCCAGCTTATGTGCCATCGAGTGGCAAACACCGAGAAATGCGTTTGCGAATGCCATACCCGCCATAGTTGCGGCATTTGCCATCTTTTCACGCGCCACGATATCGTTGAGCCCGTTCTCGTAGGCTCTGGGCAGGTATTCAAATACCATCTTGAGCGAACGGAGTGCCAAACCGTCGGTGTAGTCGGTGGCCATCATGGATGCGTATGCTTCCAGCGCGTGCGTTACAGCATCGATACCCGAAGCGGCGGTAAGCCCCTTGGGAGCACTCATGTGCAGGTCGGTGTCAACGATCGCCATATTAGGCAGCAACTCGTAGTCTGCCAACGGATACTTCACGCCGCTCTGCTCGTCTGTGATAACGGCAAAGGGAGTTACCTCGGAGCCCGTACCCGCAGAGGTCGGGATCGCAACGAAATACGCCTTTTCGCCCATCTTCGGGAAAGTGTAGATCCTCTTGCGGATATCCATAAAGCGCATTGCCATATCCATAAAATCAGCTTCGGGATGCTCATACATTACCCACATGATCTTTGCGGCATCCATTGCGGATCCGCCACCGATAGCGATGATCACATCTGGAGCAAAAGCATTCATCTGTGCCGCCCCTTCCTTGGCACACGCCAGCGTGGGATCGGGGGCAACGTTGTAGAAACAGGTATGGGTAATGCCCATTGCATCGAGCTTGTCGGTGATCGGCTTGGTGTAGCCGTTTTGATACAGGAATGTATCGGTTACAACAAACGCCTTTTTCTTATGCATAACGGTGCCAAGCTCGTCAAGCGCGACGGGCAGACAGCCTTTTTTGATATAGATCTTCTCGGGAGCGCGGAACCAGAGCATGTTTTCCCTTCTTTCTGCAACGGTTTTGATATTGATCAAGTGCTTTACACCTACGTTTTCAGAGACGCTGTTGCCGCCCCATGAGCCACAGCCCAAGGTCAGCGAGGGTGCAAGATTAAAGTTGTAAATGTCACCGATACCGCCTTGAGAGGAAGGAGTGTTGACGAGAATGCGGCAGGTCTTCATACGTGCTTGGAACTCAGCAAGCTTTTCCTTCTCGGTTACTTCATTGAGATAAATGGAAGAAGTATGACCGTAGCCGCCGTCCGCGACCAAATGCTCTGCCTTTTCAAACGCGTCCTGAATATTCTTTGCGCGGTACATTGCCAAAACGGGAGAGAGCTTTTCATGCGCGAATTCCTCGGAAAGCTCAACGCTTTCCACCTCACCGATCAAAATCTTGGTTGCCTCGGGAACTTCAACGCCTGCAAGCTTTGCGATCGTCACGGGCTTCTGTCCAACGATCTTTGCGTTGAGCGCACCGTTGATGATGATGGTCTTGCGAACCTTTTCGGTTTCCTCAGCATCAAGGAAATAACAGCCTCTTGCGGCAAATTCAGCCTTTACGGCATCGTATACCGAATCCAAAACGATCACAGACTGCTCGGATGCACAGATCATACCGTTATCAAAGGTTTTGGAGTGAATGATAGAGTTGACGGCAAGCAGGATGTTGGCGCTGTCGTCAATGATGGCGGGCGTGTTTCCCGCACCGACACCCAGAGCGGGCTTACCGCTTGAATAAGCCGCTTTTACCATGCCGGGACCACCTGTTGCCAAAATAATATCGGATTCCTTCATGACAAGGTTTGTCATTTCAAGGCTTGGAACGTCGATCCACGCAATGATCCCTTCGGGAGCGCCTGCCGCAACGGCTGCCTCCAGCACGATCTTGGATGCTGCAATGGTAGACATCTTTGCTCTCGGGTGAGGGCTGATGATGATACCGTTTCTGGTCTTGAGTGCCAAAAGTGTCTTAAAGATAGCGGTGGATGTAGGGTTGGTTGTGGGAATTACCGCAGCAATGACACCAATCGGCTCTGCAATCTTGCGAGTGCCGTACGCAGGATTCTCCTCGATCACACCGCAGGTCTTGGTATCCTTATAGGCATTGTAAATATACTCTGCCGCATAGTGGTTTTTGATAACTTTATCCTCAACCACACCCATGCCCGTTTCGGCAACAGCCTGCTTTGCAAGCGAAATACGTGCCTTATCTGCGGCAATTGCGGCAGCAAGAAAGATCTTGTCTACCTGCTTTTGCGTATAGGTTGCAAACTTTTTCTGCGCCTCACGTACGCGTGCGATGGCAGCCTCCAGCTTTTCAACACCATCTACAATTTCGTAATCCTTCATTTCCATTTCGATCGTTCCTTTCTTGCTTACAAAAAGCAATGCTTGAATTTTGTTGCGCATTGCGTGTTCAAGGTTGTTAATATTTTAACACACTTTTTTCGATTTGTAAAATGCAAAAACGGAATAGCGATATGCTATTTTAGATATAGCGAACAAAAAAGAAACTCTATTTTTGTTTATAACTCAATTTTTTTGTTTATTTTGTATTGTTTTTTTATTTTTAGGATTGATTATTTGTAATTATATTTTTTTGAGCGATTTGGAAGATTGTGCAAAAAGCGCTCAACAAAAAGCAAAAAGAAGCAAAATGCAATGCATAGATACACAAAGAGATTTCCAATGAGTGTATAAAACGTATTCCCCTCTCGCGTATAGACATCCGCAATCTCATAGCCTTCTGTCAAAGGATCAATATATGCAAGCAATTCGCCGTCGGGAGCAATAACGGTAGAAATTCCCGAGCTTGCCGCTCTGACATAATACCGCCCCGTCTCGATCGCGCGGAGCTGTGCCTGCGCCTGATGCTGATACACAGCCGCAGAATCATAAAACCAATTGTCATTACTTGAGATCAGCATGAGTTCCGCACCGTCGCGTACACTGTCGATTGCTAATGTTTCATAGATCGAATCAAAGCAGATCAAAGAACCCAATTTCCCCCATTGACTGTCCAATAACGACGAATCAAGCCCGGGACTGATATCGCCATCCAAAGCGGATACCTCGGCAAGCGGTGGGATCAAGGTCATGATCACATCACGCATCGGCACGTATTCCCCAAACGGAACAAGATGACGCTTGGCATAATATTCCTCATGAATGGTTCCATCCGAATCGACCAAAAACAGCGCGTTATAGGTACTGCCGTCTTTGGCGGCATACATTGACCCAACAACCAAAGTAATATTACACTCGCGCGCAAGCGATGAAACAAAAGCCTGCAAATCGACATTGTAATTGATATAGCTCGGGAACGCTGTCTCAGGCCATACCACAAGCTCCGCGCCCTCTTGCGCCGCCCGACGTGTCAATCTTCCGTAAACCTCTTCGGTGATCCGATAAGAATCGACACCCCATTTTTCACGGGAATCAATATTCCCTTGAATCACAGCGGCGGTGATCTTGTTTTCTTCCTTTTTATAGGATACGGTCTGCGCGATCAAGCCATAGAGAAAATTGGAACAAAATAGCGAGCCCGCAACAATGGCGCAAACAATTGCTTTGGGGCGGTATATAAGTGCATAAGCCAACAGTCCGTTTACCGCAACCAACAACCATGTAACAAAATACGAGCCGAGTAAGGACGCGCTTTGCACCATAGGCAGAAATTCGATCTGCCCCAAAGCAAGTCTCCCCCACGGAACCCCTGCCCATGTCAGAGTAGAACACCATTCAAATATGACCCAAAGAGAGGCAAACACAAAAGGCCGCGTCAGAGGGAAGCGATCAAAAAAGCCGTTCTTTGAAAGTGCGTGCATGGCAAGAAGCATTCCGCCCCCCACTACAGCCTGTAAGATCGGCAGACCAAACCATCCTGCCACAACCACAACCGCCGAGGATGCCTCATCCATCCCAACAAAATCCAAGGGATAAAGATTGACAAACCAATGGTAAATAATAAAATAATAAATATAAACCGTCAAAAAGCCGTAGCCGTATGCCCTTTTTAGGCTATGGTTTTCATTCTCGCAAAAGAGATATACTCCTATCAGCATGGGGATCATAGTGATCCATTCCAATATCCCGAGCACCGGAAAAATTAGCATCAGTGCCGTTAAAACGCTTCCCAAAAGCATTGGGAGCAATGGATACCGTCGCATGATCGATATCATTCGTCGTGATTTTTCCTTCCTTTAAAATCTTTTAAAAACCAGATCTCATTTTGGTCAAGCTCAAAGGTCTTACCGTTTAAATAGTCCAGAGCGCCGCCCGATTCCCGAAAAGCAAATTGCAAGCGGTAAGCATACAAAGCCTGAAACTTATAGCCCTTTGCGCGGTCATTGCGATTCACTCCGTATTTTCCATCCCCCAAAAGCGGATGTCCAATATGCGACAAGTGCGCGCGGATCTGGTGCGTCCGTCCCGTAACCAGCTCTACCTCCAAAAGGCTTGCCTCTCCCCGCTCGGCGATCACGCGATATTTGGTGATGATCTCTTTATACCCCACGCGTTTTTCGTCCGAAATATCCACCATATTATCGGCACTGTTCTTGCGCAGCCAAGCATGAAGCGTTTCCTGCTTTTTTTTCATTCTTCCGTGAACGGCACAAAGATAAAACTTGCGAAGCTCATCATTTCGGATCTTCTCGTTCATAATACGCAACGCCTCCGCCGTTTTTGCGGCGATCACGATCCCACCCGTGTTACGGTCAATACGGTTGCAAAGCGCGGGCGCAAAGGATTGCTCCAAATCCGGATCATATTCCCCCTTTTGCGCCAGATACGCCTTGATATGCATAATCAAGGTGTTCTCAGAGGCGGCGGTATCCTCATGAACCAGTACGCCGGGACGCTTGTTAAGCAACATAATATGTTCGTCCTCATAAACGATATCCAATTTGGGACGAATGCGAAACAGCGCGCCGCCATCCTGCTCAGGCGACGCAAAAAATTCGTCACGGATAAACAGCTGAATCTCGTCCCCCTCGCAAAGCATATAGCTTTGCTCGGTTCTGGCACGGTTGACCTTGATCTTTTTGGTGCGGATATATTTGTACATCAGCGACATTGGGAGTCCCTTGACAGCCTTGGAAAGAAACTTGTCAAGCCGTTGCCCCGCATCGTTCTTTTTTACGGTTATGATCTGCATTCTGTTTGTATTCATTTCCTTAATCAAATATTTTCAATAACATTATACAACGCTTTTTTGGCTATTTCAATACCAAATTGCAAATTCCTCGTATTTTTTTCAAAAAATCATTTACAAAGCAACAAAAACATGATAAAATATAAGATGACCGTTTATGAATAAAAGGAGCCGTTATGTCCCCAACCGTTGGAATCTATACGCTTGGCTGTAAAGTCAACCAATATGAATCGGAAGCCATAGCCGAGTGCTTTACGGCAAAGGGCTTTTACGTGCAGTCCCCCGATTTACCTTGCGATATCTATATCATCAATACCTGCACTGTAACAGCCGAGTCGGATAGAAAGGCGCGACAGTTTATACGGCGAGCAAGAAAAACCAATCCTTTGGCCTTTGTACTGGTAACAGGTTGCTTTTCGCAAACACAGCCCGAATCGGTTGCTTCTATTGAAGGCGTCGATTACATATGCGGCAATGCCGACAAGCTATCGGTGGTAAAAGCGGCATTGTATCTCTTGCAAAACGGTAAAAAGAACACAACACCAACGATCGCTGTATCGCCGCCCGACAGCAAGGGCTTTGAGCCTATGCGGATCACCCGATTTGACCGCACACGCGCCTACGTCAAGATCGAGGACGGATGCGAGAGCCACTGTACCTACTGTATCATTCCATCGGCACGCGGAAAGATCCGATCCAAAGCCCCCTGCGAGGTGCTCAGTGAAGTAACAGCCCTCACCGAAAATGGCTGTCGGGAAATCGTTTTGACGGGTATCGAAACGGCATCCTTTGGAAAGGATCTTGAAAACTATACACTTGCTGATCTTTTGTGCGAGATCGATCGGATCCCAAACATCGGAAGGATCCGTCTGGGCTCGCTCGATCCCTCGCTGATGAAGCAGGAGTTTGTTGACCGCATTGCGGGATTGCACAGTCTGGCACCGCATTTTCATCTTTCCATGCAAAGCGGATCGGACAAAATACTGGCATTGATGAAGCGAAAATACAATACACGGCAAGCTTTGGACGGCATCGAACGTCTGCGGCGAGCCATTCCAAATGTCCAATTTACCACCGATATGATCGTCGGCTTCCCGCAGGAGAGCGAAGAGGATTTTGCCGCAAGCCTTGATTTTGCGAAAAAAGCCGGATTTTTAATGATCCATGTCTTCCCCTACTCCAAACGTGCGGGCACCCCTGCCGCCGTCATGTCGGGACAGATTCCCGAGCCGATCAAGCACGAACGCGTAAAAATACTTTCACAAGCGGCGGAAGAGATCCGTCGTGATATTCTGAATGGATTGTCGGGACGTGTCTTTGATGTGTTGACCGAAACCTACGAAAACGGGATCGCAAGAGGTCACACCGACAGCTTTGTTGAGGTCGCGTTCCCAACCGCGCATTTTGAGCACGCCGCAACCGTACCGATCAGGATCAAGGGAAATGACGGCACGCTGTGCTTTGGAGAACTTATATCGCAACCGAAAGGAGAATCATAATATGGAATCAATCGGAATCATCCGCGGCATCAAGAGCTATACCCCCCATCAGCTCGAGCAGATGCAAAAGGATCTCGCACTTACGATGTCCCCACAACGCGTGGCGTACTGCGCAAATTATTACCGTACAGTCGGACGCGATCCGCTGATCGATGAGTTAAAGATGCTGGATCGCTACGTTGCCGCGCAATCTCGCTCGGTATCCTCATTTGCTCCCGTCAGTATGATGACAAATGATGAGTTTGTGGCACAGACCTACGCAGACATGATGCAAAAGCGCAAGGTTCTTTCCCCCAACGCCGGCTTTCCCTGCACACTAACCGAGGCATTTGGACTGACAACGGCTTATCTTTCCTATGCCGGAAAGCCATCCCCCTATCCCGCATTTCATACCCTTCTTGCAAACAAAGCAAACTCCCACCGCGGTGATAAAACGCATGCAATTTCTGCCTCGGGTGCGCGTTACGGATTACGCATGACAAAGCTTGGCGGCACGACGCCTGCCGCAGGCGATCTTTTGCTCTTGCTTCTCCCCAACGCGGGACTGCCTCACACCAAAAACGGATGCGTACAGACGGCTTTACTGGAGGACGAGCAGATCACACGGCAGATCAAATCCCTTTCCACGGTTGGTGAGGGTGGCTTGCTTCGCTCGCTTTTGGAGCTTTCGGACGGACTTTGGATCGATCTTACCCGCCTCTCGCGCACAGGCGAGCAATTGCCGCTCACTATGCTTGCCGACGGATTTGTCGGATACGATATCGTCCGCATCGCGGCTTCCGATTTTGAATCCTTTTATCGAAAAGCACGCGCGTTTCAGGTTTCGGCAATGGCATTCGCGCAGATCGTTCCGGGCACAACGTATACAGTATCGCGCGGACATCTCGGAACATTTGCTTTGGAATCGGGCTTTCTCAGAGCACTCGTTCCCGTTAAAAAGGCAAATGTGACCCTTTCAAACGAAAGTGAATACCGTCCCGCAACAATTTATCATGCTCCCCTTTCCGAAAAGAGCTGTAAATATCTTATGCGCAACAAATCGTCCGCACCTGAGCAGCTCCGTGCGATTGGGGATACGGTCGCCGCAGTTGCCTCCGCAACTCCCTCAAGCGGATATTTCAAGAATGCCGTGGAGTGTGCGCTCGTCCCCGTACTCAGCCTTGCGGCATCGGGTTGCTCCTATACGGATATTCGACTTGCCGTAGGACTTTCCCTGCCGTCCGCAAAAGGCGAGACACCCGAAATCGGCTCCTCTCTTTCCACTCTGCTGGGGCTTTACCGTTTGCTTGCCGAATTGGGTATCCCGCTTGCCACCCGCAGAATTGACACCGACGATGCCGCTGTTGATCCGCATCTGACGGTCTTTGGTATTGGCAAGGGGGCTCCAATGGCTTCAACCTTCTCTGCTACGTCACATTTCATTCACTGCATCGTCCCCACCTATCTTGACAATGGACTTCTTGATTTTGCGGCGCTCCGATCCTTGCTCACAGAGCTCGTCGGGCTCAACCGATCGGGAAATCTTGTCAGTGCCCGCGTCCTCGCAAGAGAATCACTCACCGACGGACTTACAGCCATGTCGACCGACCGTGTCGGGTGCAAAATCGAAAAAGCCGACATTTTAGCGGATGGAGATCTCCCGATCGCGATTGTTTTAGAGACAACAAAAAAACTTGACGCATACTTTGTTGGAAAGACCGTTGAAAGATGCGTAACAAAAGATGAGGCATCCGCACAGCGTCTTCCGCAAAAGCCATTCCTTTTGGCAAACGATGCAAATGAGATCCTCCTCCTTTCACATGCAGGCGATACCGATGCAGATATGCTGGCAACCGTATTGACCGAGCAAGGTGCGCATGTCACCCATGCGATCACAGTGGAATCCGATACCAAAACCCTCTGCCACGCCATCCTTTCGGCAAAAACCATGATCCTTTGCGGCAGCGCCACTCTTCCCAAAATTCCGGAAGTTGTCTTTGCCGCCGAAACCTTTAGCCGCGCAGGCGGATGGATCCTTTTGCCAAACGGAGCAAAATGCGGGCTTTCCCTGCCGGTTGTAACCTTGCAGGACGGCTTGAGCGATTCGATCATCGACCAAATTTGCAAAAAATAAGAAACCTTTAAAAAATTCCAAAAAAATTCAAAAAAACTATTGCTTTTTTTGAAAATATATGTTATAATAACTCTTGTTGTACAGCATTTTGTATTCCGTACCCGCGAAAGTACGGTCAACGATCGTTTTAGGAGGTGTCAAAATGGCAAAATGTGCTCTCTGCGGAAAGGGCGTTGTATTCGGTCAGAATGTTTCTCACTCTCACCGCAAAACCAACAGAACCTGGAAGCCCAATATTCGCAAGGTAAAGCAGGATGGCGGCAAATCTATCAGCGTTTGTTCTCGTTGCCTGCGCACAATGAAAAAGGCTTGATTGTGCAAATAAAGATAAGGCAGACACGAAGTGTCTGCCCTTTATTTTTCGAAAGGAAAACGTATCATGGAAAAGGAAAAAATTGACCGAATCAATGAGCTTGCCCGCAAGAAAAAAGCAGAGGGACTTACCGAGGAAGAAGCCTTGGAACAGGACACTCTGCGCCGTGAATATATCGCGGAATTCCGTGCGAGCTTTGGAACGGTTTTGAAAAACACGGTCGTTCAGTACCCCGACGGCAGCCGTACCTCACTTGAGGATATGAAAAATAACAAAAAAGGTTAACTCTGTCGAAAAGATTTCTGCGCGCGGGTCTTTACAAATCCAACAAATTATGGTATACTTTATATATGATGTAAAAAACGGAGGTCGCGCATTTGAACCCCATTGAAATTATGCAATCGCAAAATGTCGGAGACACCGAACAGATCGGTGCTATGCTCGCGCATGCGTTTTTAAATGACAGCTCCATTCCGCCTTTTATAGCACTTTACGGCGATCTTGGCGTTGGAAAAACAGCTTTTGTGCGCGGCTTTGCGTCGGTCATCTCTCCTACCGCCCCCGTACGCTCCCCCACCTTTGCATTGGTAAATGAATACCGTTCAAAGGTGCGCCCTTTATTTCACTTTGATATGTACCGTATCGACAGCGAGGATGACCTGATCTCGATCGGTTTTTACGATTATCTTGACCGTAACGGCATCTGTCTTGTCGAATGGAGCGAAAAGATCGGTTACGCCCTGCCCGAAAGCTATGTGCGGGTAACAATTGAAAAGATATCCCCCGAAATTCCCGATCAACGCAGGATCACGATCGAACAGATTGGAGATAATACATGAAAATTCTGGCACTTGACAGCACAGCGATCGCGGCATCGGTTGCGTTGTGCGAGGATAAGCGCTTACTGGGCGAATATACGATCCAAAACGGCAATACCCACAGCGAAACATTGCTGCCTATGATCGAATCGCTTTTGAAGCTTCACGCGATGACTGCAAACGATATCGATCTGTTTGCGGCATCAGCAGGCCCCGGATCCTTTACCGGTGTACGGATCGGTGCGGCAACGCTGAAGGGCTTGGCGTTTGATACCCAAAAGCCTTGCATCGGCGTATCAACCTTAGAAGCCTTGGCGTATAATCTCAATATCGTAAACGGTCTTGTCTGCCCTGTCATGAACGCAAGAAGGAAGCAGGTCTACACAGCGCTTTTCCGCTATCAAAACGGACAAGCCGAGCGGTTGCTCCCCGACAGCGCAATTGCGATCGCTGAGCTTGACGAGATCTTAAAGCAATATGGCGACCCCGTCTACCTCACGGGAGATGGCTATTCGATCACAGAAGAGCTTTTAACACATAAAATCATTCCCACTCCCGAAAGACTGCGCCACCAAAGTGCTTATTCGGTCGCGCAGATCGCAAGAAAGGCCTATACGGAAGGAACCGTTACCACCGACAGCGAAATGGTACCCACTTATCTCCGCCCCTCACAGGCAGAACGTGAAAGAGCCGAGCGCGAGGGGCGCGGCGTACTTCTTTGATATATGAAAGGAAAAGATTATGAAAACAACTAAGATCACCATCGGATGCGATCACGCAGCATACAACCTCAACTGCAAGGTCATCGAACATCTTAAGGAACGCGGCGTTGAGGTTATTGACGTTGGAACCAACTCAACAGACAGCTGTGACTACCCTGTTTTTGCACATGCGGTCTGCAAAAACGTGCAGGAGGGTGTCACCGAGCTTGGAATCCTGATCTGCGGCACGGGCATTGGTATGTCCATGGCTGCAAACAAACACCGCGGAATTCGCGCGGCAGCTTGCTCGGATACCTTCAGCGCACGTCTTACACGGGCGCACAACAACGCAAACGTGCTTTGCTTTGGAGAGCGCGTTGTCGGCATGGGGCTTGCATTTGATCTCGTCGATAACTTTATCGACACCGATTTCGAGGGCGGCAAGCATCAGCGCCGCGTTGACATGGTCACAGACATTGAAAACAGCGAATCCAACCGTTCTTAATCGGTCATATCCTGTCAAGGAGGGGCAATTTTATGAAAATCGATAAACTGCGGCTTGCCGAAATGGTTGCTCGAACCGCAAGCAAATACCGTACCGCGGCAATTATTCTTGCGGCGGGCAATTCCACCCGAATGGGCGGCAAGATCAACAAACAGTTGGAGCATGTGTGCGATATCCCCGTCTTGGCGCACACTTTGATAGCCTACCAACGATGCAAGCTGATCGAGGAGATCGTGGTTGTAACCCGTCCGCAGGATTTTGATGCCGTTTTTGCAATCGCAAAGCAGTACGGAATTTCCAAGCTGCACCACATTGCCGCAGGCGGCTCCACAAGACAGGAATCCGCAAAGCGCGGTATGAGCAAACTTGATCCCGCCATCCGCTATGTGGCAATTGCCGACGGAGCAAGATGCCTCATCACCCCGGAGCAAATTGCCAAGGTCTGTCTGCGAGCCTATCGCTATCAGGCGGCAAGCGCGGCACACTTGATCAGTGATACAGTCAAGCGAACCAATGCCGTTGGTATGGTAAAGGAAACGGTTGACCGTAACAACTTATGGCAAGCACAAACACCGCAGATCTTCCACACCTCGCTATACACCGCCGCACTCATGCGCGCCGATAGCGATGACTTCAAGGTCACCGATGACAACTCGCTGATCGAGCACCTCGGCTATCAGGTTCGAATGGTAGAATGCGGTCGTGAAAACATTAAGATCACAACAAAAGAAGACCTCCCCATGGCGGAGGCGATCCTATCTTACAGGAGCACAAAGAAATGATCACCGATATGCGAATTGGACACGGGTACGACGTTCACCGATTGGTACCCGACCGAAAACTGATCCTCGGCGGTGTGGATATCCCACACGAAACAGGACTTTTGGGGCACTCGGATGCCGACGTGCTCACACACGCCGTGATGGATGCCCTGCTCGGCGCGCGCGCTATGGGCGACATTGGAAAGCATTTCCCCGACACCGATCCAACCTATAAGGGTGCTGACAGTCTCCGACTTGCCGAACGCGTGCGGGAGATCGTTTCGACCGACGGCTGGCGGATCGGCAACGTAGACGTGACTGTATTGGCGCAAGCCCCCAAGCTCGCTCCATACATCATGCAGATGCGTGAAAATATTGCAAAAATACTTAAAATCGACCTTGACCGCGTCAGCATCAAGGCAACCACCGAGGAAAAGCTCGGCTTTACGGGAGAAAAACTCGGCATGGCGGTACACGCCGTTGCCCTGATGCTGTGCGATCGGTAAAACGCACGCAAAGCGGAAATATTTTTTCACATACTTCTCGTTTTTTCAAGCTCCCTGTCCCGCCCCGCATACGGTGTTTTACAGTTTCAGTATATGCCCCCTCGACCTTTTTTGACAGAAGCAGACGCGCCTTCACTACTTTAGAAAGGATACTGTTATTATGATCTACATTGCCCCATCTTTGCTCGCGGCAGATTTTGCAAATCTACAAACCGACGTCAAGCGCATTGCCGATGCAGGCGCAAACTATCTGCATCTTGATGTTATGGACGGTGCTTTCGTCCCCAACATCAGCTTTGGTGCGCCCGTTATCGCGGCATTGCGTCCTCACAGCAAGCTCATTTTCGACATACATCTGATGATCAACGAACCCATCCGTTATATTGACGATTTTGTAAAAGCAGGAGCCGACATCATTACCGTGCATCTGGAAAGCTGCAACGACCTTGATGCTGTGATTCAACAGATCCACAAAAAGGAAGTACGCGCTGCTGTGGCGATCTCGCCCGCGACTCCCGTGGAAAAGCTGATCCCCTATCTTTCCAAGATCGACATGGCGCTCGTTATGACGGTCGTCCCCGGCTTTGGCGGACAGGCTCTGATCCCCGAAACACTGGAAAAGGTGCGCACGATCAAGCGTTACGCCCTTTCCAAGGGACTGAAGCTCGATATTCAGGTCGACGGCGGTCTCAAGCCCGAAAACGTACACCTTGCCACAGAGGCAGGCGCAAACGTCATTGTAGCAGGCTCGGCGGTGTTTGGCTCAAAGAAGCCGCGCAAGGTCATCGAATCCATGCGTGAAACGGCAGACGCGCACCCTTATCAAGCATAAAAAACACGAACGCAGCAACCAAACTTGCTGCGTTCGCATTTTTTTATTGAACGGACTCCCCGTCACCAAAATCAAAAAAGTTTCCGTTTACAGTAACGAGCACTCCGACCTGATCCACCGCAATACGGTCAAAAATTTCTTTTGAAACCGTATATTCAACGTCGATCTCATCATCGGTCAAAAAGGCAACGCAAAAGCGATATTCAAAGCCTTTGCCCCGTCCCATATAGGTTTTGCGAATATGCTTGTCGGTCACGCGAGCCCCGATCGAGATCGCAGTAGGATCGTCCCCCGCCTCATCTTCCATCTGTTGCTCCATCGCTTTGTTGCGGCGTAAAAAGCCTATATAACGGTATATGGCATAGGCAAACAGCAAAAGGAAATAAACAATTGCAATAACGGTAAATAAAATGCCGAAATCCAAATGCGTCATCTCCCTTCCGTCACTTCGCTCACCATCGTCGAGCCCAAGATCAGCACCGCACCGATCACGGACGGAAGCGTCATAGGCTCATGCAAAAACAATACCGACAAGAGGATCGCCACAATGGGATCGAGATAGCTGAACAGCGCAACCGTTTGCGCGCGGAGCTTTCCCATCGAACCGAAATACAACGTATATGCAACGCCCGTATGCAGAACGCCAACCAAAAGCAACAGCAAAAGGACCGAGAGATCCGGTGCCGAGACAGCGCCGCGTTCGGCGATCAGCGTATACGGCAGAATGATCAACGCCGCAAAGCCCAGCTGTACGGCGGTCTTTGAAAAGGCGGAGATCTCACCGATCGTTTTGTTGAGCAGTACCACCGTTGCGTAAAAGGCAGCCGCGCCAAGTCCCAAAGCGATTCCCTGCCAGCCGCCGACACCGCCCGATGAAAAGACTCCCGATACCAAAATCATGCCCACAAAGGCTACTATCATGCAAATGATCTGCTTGATGCGCAGCTTTTCCTTTAGCAAAAAAGGAGATACGAGCATAACAAACAGCGGCGCCATATAGTAGCACAGCGTTGCGGTTGCAACTGTGGTATAGCGATATGCCTCGAACAAAAGGATCCAGTTGATGCCGATAAAGCAACCCGATAAGCAAAGCTTCCAAAAATTTGCTTT
>JAFTXB010000111.1 GCA_017461825.1 Clostridia bacterium | reverse complement strand
CGCCCTTGATGGTCGATTCCATCCTTTCCACGGGTGCGAAAGCCTACCACTTCGGTAACGCTATCGACATGAAGGCAATGGTGGAGAAATTCCCCAATGACGTGCTTGTGATGGGCAACGTTGACCCCGCAGGCGTGCTTCGTATGGGAACTCCCGAAACGGTCAAAGCCGAAACTCTCCGCATCATGAACGATTGCTGCGGACACAAGAATTTCGTGATCTCGTCGGGCTGCGACATTCCCCCCATGACCCCGTGGGAGAACATCAACGCCTTCTTTGCGGCGGTGGATGAATTTTACGGAAAATAACATTTTTAAGTTACCCGGAACGGCAAGCGTGGGCTTGCCGTTCTGTTTCGTGCCGCCAAAAAGTGCTGCGGTTTCTGATCTCTCCACCAATCCCATCTTGTTCAATCTTTATATGTCGGGGATAAAGCCGCTCCAAATAAATTTTCGCAAAAACTGAATAACTGTCGGAAATTACGCCCTGCTTTTTACAAAAAGATTATCAAAAGCCATTGACAAGAAGTAAATTTAGTGATATAATCTTCGGTGAGAGATCAAAGCATAAAAATGTGCTTTTTGAAAAGCTGCATTTTTATACCGTGAAGCTACAAAATCCTTCAAAATCGTAAAGTTTTGAAGGGTTTTTTCTTGTATGAAAAAGAACCGTTGCAATTCGGGTGACAGACAGTTATCCGAAACCCCTTTGTACAATGTTAGTTGTATATTACTATGATCAAGAGAGGTATTGTTATGAAAACCGTGATCAACGGACGCAAGCCCGCGTCTTTGTTTCGATTTTTTGAGGAGATCAGTGCCATCCCGCGCCAATCCTTTCATGAAGAAAAGATTGCCGATTATTTGGTGGAATTCGCCAAGTCACGCGGCTTGGAGTATCACCGCGACGAGGCGAACAACGTGTTTATTAAAAAGCCCGCAACCGCGGGCAAGGAGACTCTGCCCGCCGTCCTACTTCAAGGGCACACCGATATGGTGTGCGAGAAGAACGCCGACGTGGAGCATGATTTTTTGACCGATCCTCTAAGGCTTTATCTGGACGGAAAGCTGCTCCGCGCCAAAGGGACCACCTTGGGTGCCGATGACGGCATTGCCGTTGCCATGATGCTGGCGGTTTTAGACGGTGAGGTCGCGTCCCACCCCGCCATCGAATGCCTCTTCACCTCTGCCGAGGAGACGGGAATGGACGGCGCGAATCGCTTCGATTACAGTCGGATCTCTGCACGCAGAATGGTGAATCTGGATTGCGGAGCACTGGGCGCCATCGTTGCGGGCTGCGCGGGAGGATTTCGAACCGATCTGGAGCTCGCCTGCAAGACCCGTTCCTTTGCGGGGCAGGCTCTGCGCGTGTCGGTTTCGGGACTCATGGGCGGACATTCGGGCGGCAACATCAACAGCGGCCGCGCCAACGCAAACAAGCTCATGGGACGCCTTCTCGCAGCGCTGATCAAGAATCAGAAGGTCTGCTTGCTATCCTTGGAGGGCGGATCCAAAACCAATGTCATCCCTCGCGAATGTGAGGCTGTTTTGGCGGTTTCCGACAAGGATGCGGCAATAGACTGTCTCACGGCTTGCGCCGCAGAGATCGCGGATGAGCTTTCCGACGAGGACAAGGAATTCCGCGTGACCTGTGAGGCTGTCGAGCCTGCCGCCGTGATGTTTGACGAAGAATCGACCGAAAAGCTGATCACGGTGCTTACCTGCGCGCAAAACGGCGTGCTTGCTATGAGCAATCAGATCGAGGGCTTGGTGGAGTTTTCCCGCAATCTGGGCGTGATCAGGACCGAAGGCGACAAGGTGATATTTTTCTTCTCCACACGTTCCTCAGTGGAAGGTCAGCTGGAAGCGGCGATGCATGAGTTGGATCTCTTCGCAAAGCTTTTGGGCGCGTCTGCAAAGCATCATAACCGCTATCCCGGATGGCGTTATGTCAAGTCCTCGGGCATCCGAGACGCCTACCTGCAAGCCTATCACGACCTGACAGGCAAAGCTGCGAGGGTCGACGCGGTCCACGCGGGTCTTGAGTGCGGCATCATTTCTTCCAAGCTCCCCGACATGGATATTATCTCCATAGGTCCCGATATGTTTGATATTCATTCTCCCGACGAGGCGCTCGACCTTGACTCGGTTGAGGCATTTTGGAAGACCTTGGAGAGATTGATCGAGATCTTATAAGAAAAAAAGACGGCTTTGAGCATTTTTTCAAAAGTCGTTTGCGATGTCTGCGTTTCAGACAACAAGATATATTGAAGTTGTCTTTTTCTCAAAAAGTTACATTATGACAAGTATAGCTTACTATATGCAATTGCGGTATTAGGAAAAATATGCTATAATTATACCGTAAAAAACGTTTATTAAAGGAGCGCGAACCATGGCGATCACCTATCGTGCCGAGAGCAAAACTTTTTATCTTTGCGGTAAAGGCTTGACTTATGCCTTTTTTGTTAACCCCGTTGGCAATCTGTCTCATCTGTATTGCGGAGCACCCATCGGGCAGGACGATCTGTCTTACCTCCGGGCAAAGGGCAGAGGATCCTTTGCGCCTACTGTTCCGGGAATCGACAGCCCGGAGTTATCTTATCATTATTTTCTCCCCGAGCTCGGCTTTTACGGCACGGGCGACTATCGCGAGCCGGCTGTGTTGGTCGAAAATGCGGGAGGTGACCGCCTATCCAATCTTCTCTACGTTTCTCACGAGATCCTCCCCCAAAAGCCACTCATCAACGGCATGCCCTCTCTCAGCGGCGGCGAAACGCTTGTGGTGCACCTCAAGGACGGCTTCAGCAATTTTGGCGCGGATCTCTATTATACCGTTTATGATGACGCATCGGTTATTGCGCGCCGAGCTGTTTATCGAAACGGCGCGGATACCCCCGTGCGCCTGCGTCGCGCCTATTCATTTTCTTTTGGGCTTCCGGGGCAGAACTACGATGTTATGACGCTGTATGGCTCATGGGCATGCGAGCGCAACATCGAGCAGATCCCGCTGCATCACGGTGTGGTGTCGGTCGATTCCAAGCGGTTGACCTCGTCGGCAACCCTCAATCCTTTCATGGGTCTCATTGAAAAAGGATCTACCGAAACACACGGAAACGTATGGGGTGTCAGCCTTGTTTATTCCTCTTCTTTTATGCTCAAGGCAGAGGGAACAGACGTGGGTGAGACATTGCTGACGGGCGGCATCAATGAGTTTGATTTTTCATGGAAGTTGAATGCGGGAGAGGCATTTGAGACCCCCGAGGTTGTGATTGCGTATTCAAATGAGGGCATTGGTGGTATGAGCCGTGCTTATCATGATGTTTACCGCAATCATCTGATCGATCGCCGTCATGTGCGGTCCCCCCGTCCTGTTGTCATCAACAACTGGGAGGCGACGTATTTCGATTTTGATACCGATAAGCTAAAGGCGATTGCGGATGCGGTCGAGGGGACGGGGATCGACACCCTTGTGCTGGATGACGGTTGGTTTGGCAAGCGCGACAATGACAAAAGCGGGCTTGGCGACTGGGTTGTCAATACCGACAAGCTAAAGGGGGGACTGACCGAGATCATCAACCACGTCCATGCAAAGGGTATGAAATTCGGTCTTTGGTTTGAGCCCGAAATGGTCAGCGAGGATTCCGATCTCTTCCGATCCCATCCCGACTATGCCATCGGCGTTCCGGGGCGCGCGAGATGCTATTCACGCCATCAGTATATGCTGGATCTCACCCGTCCCGATGTGCGTGATTATATCGTAAATGCTGTCAATAGTGTGCTTGCGGAAAACAGTATCGACTACGTAAAATGGGATTACAACCGAAACGTTACCGATATTTATTCCGTTGGATTGGATGCCGACCGCCAGTCGGAATTTGCACATCGCTACGCACTGGGGCTTTACGATATTTGCGAGCGGATCGTACATGGCAATCCAAACGTTTTTTTCGAGGGCTGTTCCGGAGGCGGCGCACGTTTTGATCCCGCTATGCTTTTCTATTTCCCGCAGATCTGGACTTCGGATGATACCGATGCCGAGGAGCGCACCAAGATCCAGTACGGAACATCGATCGTATATCCGTTGTCCACTATGAGCTGTCACGTTTCGGCGGTTCCCAACCATCAGGTCAAGCGTATGACGGCACTGGAAACACGCGGACATATCGCGCATCTCGGTGCCACGGGTTACGAGCTCGACCCCACTCTTTTTACGGAGGAGGAGAAGAGCCTTGTTTGCACACAGGTAGAGGAATTCAAACGGCAGGAGAGCCTTGTACAAAACGGGGATCTATATCGCATTGACAGCCCGTTTGAAGGAAACTTTTTTAGTGAGATGATCGTTTCCAAGGACAAGACCGAGGCGTTACTTGTGGTGTATCGCCGCCTTGCCGTGCCAAACGCCGAGTCCAAGCGCATTCGTCTGGCGGGGCTGGATCCCGAAAAGACCTATCGCATCGAAGAAATGAATATCACAGTCAAGGGTTCTACCTTGATGAACGTACCCATGCCGATCAAATACCGATCTATGGATTTTTACTCAGCGGTCTATCATATCATTGAGGTATAAAAAAGCGGGGCTGTTGCACGAATACAAATCCCCAATTAAAATGTTGAACATTTTAATTAGCCGGCAAAACAAATATCTTGTTTTGCCGCAAATAGAAATCAAGATTTCTATTTGGGATTGGTATAAGGAAATATTGCACAAATCTCGCAAATCAGAAAGGCTCCCTTGTGTAGAAAGGAAGGCGCAAGCCACCCTTACACAGGGGAGTCCTTTTATGCAATATTACTTGAATGCAACAGCCCCATTTTGGGGCTCAGGCTACTGACAAACCTCAATGATAAGAAGCTGTTTGGAAAGTTGCACAAACCCAAGGCTCCCTTCGGGAGGGAGCTGTCGCCGCAAGGCGACTGAAGGAGAGTGCGTGCATAAAAAAAGTACGTATTTTTAAGCAAATGTGCTATAATTTAGTCGCGCAGGCTCCTTCCGTCACGGCTACGCCGTGCCACCGCAAGTCGCCAACGGCGATCTTGACGCGGCTTTGCCGCTTTCACTCATCGGAGGGAGGCTTTGGATTGATCTGTTTTGTTTATTTTGCTAACAGCAATTTTAAAAGCAAACTTTGTCAGTGATCTGCAGCCCCATTTTGGGGCTTTTTTCTTTACCGCAACTCCAGATCCACCAACACAGGGCAATGATCCGAGCATTTGCGCGCAATGCTGCTGTCCAGAATATCAAAGGTCATCGGACGGATTCCTTCTCCATAGGTGTAAACGTGATCGATCGCACCGTCAAAGGACGTCCCCGACAGATCGGCACAGTAATCGTAGTAGCCAAGCGCCGCATCATAGGTAGGATAGGCATGGCAGGTGATGTGATCGTCGGCAAAAACAGCGGCATGCTTTTGCGCGGCACAAACGCCCTCCCAATCGCTTAAAAGATCCAGCACCGTCCTGCCCTTTGTGACGCTGCTTAAGACCGACGGCCATGTTGCATGCGCATAGCAGGCGTTGAGATCTCCCCCGAACACGATCGGAAGTGTGGGGTACTTTGGCAGGATCTCCTTTTGGATCACCGAAAGCAGCTCCTCGGCATTGCGGATCCTTGCCAGATTGGATTCGGCACACTCCATGCGGTCGCATACAGCATCGGCGGCATAGTAGAAATGCAGACTGATCACGGTCAAGCGCTTTTGAAGCCGCTTGTCCTCAAACACTCCCCAAGTAAAGTTTTTGGTGTTTGCGTTGTTGCAAACGGCGGGGTTGGCGGCACTGATATATGTAAAGGGGCAAAATCCACAGTCGATCAAAGCAAGCCGCGTGGGATCGTAAAAGATCGGCGAGCAGTTTTTTCCAAGAGCGCTGTAGTCAACCTCCACCTCACGATAGCCCGCCGCTTCGAGCATAGGTGCCATCAGCTCGCGCGGTCTTTTGTCAAATTCCTGCAAGCAAAGCAGAGGTGCGCGGTACTCGCGGTAGAGATAGGTCTGAAAAGCAAACCGACGTGCGGGATCAATGGTAGGCTTTCGGTCATAGCCGAAAATATTGTGATAGAGGATACGCAAATTTCCATATTCCCGCGCAAGGCTCGCATCTGCCACATCTTCGCAAAGGGCGATCTTGCCGTCATAAACAAAATCCCCGTTCCCATTAAACAGAGAGAGAAACAGATCCGTGACCTTATCATAGCCCGAGGCAGAAGCGGCAGTCAAAATAATATCCCGCCCATCTTCACGCACACAGCAAAGATTTGCGTTGTCCCCACGCGCAAAACGGATGGCAGGCGCATCACCCGCATCAACACAAACCGTCGGCGCGGTACCAAAACGCAGGTTCATCTTCTGCCACAAAGAAAACGCTGCCTCACGCTCAATGAGGCTGTAGCTCTCCCCCTCGGTATAAACGATTCGACCGTTCAAAAAATCAAATTTCTGCATATTTTCTCCTTTTACATTGAAAGAAACGGTGCCAGCGGTGTCAGATCAACCAAAATTCCAACCACCGCGCCAATGCCAAAAAGCAAAGCCAAAACGCGAAGCGAATCCCATACAGGGCGGTTGTTGCGGAATAGGATCGCCAAGCCTACTCCCGCGTTTACCAACAGCCCGGAGAGCAGAGCCCCCACGCTTACGATCCCCGAAAGGTAGAGCTCGGTGAGCACCACCGATGATGCGCAGTTGGGAATGAGCCCCACCACAGCGGCAAGCAGATTTCCGAGCACGGGGCGGTTGAGCACCAGAGAGGCAAGCTTATCCTCCCCCACGCCGTGAATGATCAGGTTCAAAACAAAGGTAAACAGCAGGATAAAGCCCGTGATCTGCAAGGTGTGCCTCAGTGCCGACAGCGCAAAATGCTCACCGCAGCTGCAATGCTCGCGCTCGCAAAACTCCTCGATCTGCGGTGCCTCACAGGGCTTTCCACGGTGCAAAAAACGAACAACAAGATCCACAAGAAAGCCCGCCAATATGCCAACGACCAGCTTTGCGCCAAGGATCTTGAGCATAAACGGGACGGGCGCGCCCTCGGAGATCAGGATCGGGAGCATCTCATCCGAGGTCGACAAATACACCGCGATCAACGTTCCCAACGTCACGACCCTGCCCGCATAAAGCCCCGAGGCAGCGGCGGAAAAGCCGCATTGCGGAACGATCCCCATGGCACCGCCGACAAGCGGACCGATCTTACCCGAGCGTTTGAGCCAACGCGCGGCGGCATCTCCCGATTTGTGCTCGAGGAACTCCATAAATAAGTAAGTCAAAAACAAAAACGGTACGATCTTCAGCGTATCAAGAACGCTGTGTTCAACGATCTCGGGCAGATGTTCAAGCAAATGAGCCATCACGCACGCCCTCCTTCTGTTTCACTCATTTCACGGCAAGCAGAGCAAAGCCCATAGAGCACCGACCGACCGCGATCGACCGCAAAGCCGTGCACACGCAAAAGATGCTCAACAAACCCATCGGCATCGCCGCACTCGAGGTGACGGATCGCCCCGCAGCGTGTGCACTTTTCGTGAAAATGCGAGTTGCAGTCGCACGACCTGCCAACGTATTGATAGACGCTCCCGCGTCCGTCGTTGCTTTGAAATTTACGAACCGCCTCGTCGCGGCAAAGGTCGCCAAGATGTCGGTAGACACTGCTCCTGCCCTGCTCGGCATCGCCGTTGACGGCAATGCAAAGCTCCTCTGCCGAGAACTGACAGTCGGGATTGCGCGAGAGATAGTCGATCAAAGCCTCCCGCCCGGCCGTTTTGTATCTTTTCTTCTCCATAAAAAAGCCTGTTTCCTCCAATTTGAGAATCATTCTCAAATTATAGCACAAACAGTGGTGTTTGTCAAGTTTTTTTGGAAAAATAAAAAAAGAGCCGAGTGATGCTCTCAAAAAACAGAAAATCCATATGCGTTTATATGGCGGTATGCGTTTGTTTCGGACGCGCAATGCGCGCCTTGGGGGGTGTTGATTTGCGGGGGAGACCCCTTTTCAAAGCAAAAGGGGTCTCCCCCGCACCCCCTCTACCAAAACCTTTTAAGGAAAGGGTATGGTGGGAATTTTTTAGTGGGTGCGTAGACGTGGGCAATGTCATTTAGTTAAGGAAAACATCTTTTCTATGTTTGTACAAACTTTTGTAGGGAACGTTCAAGACCGTTTCCTACATAGGTTTGATCTTGCACTGCGATTAAAAGCTTAACTAAATGACATTGCTAATCTACCGGCCGCGTACAAACTACGCCAATCTTTGCCCTAAACTTTGGAACGAGGCAGAGACACCCCATTCCCGCTAAACAATCCCTTTTTTTAAAAGTTTTGGGGG
>JAFTXB010000110.1 GCA_017461825.1 Clostridia bacterium | reverse complement strand
GTCAGAGCATTATACATGGTGGTCTTACCTGAGTTGGGATTGCCCGCCAAAGCAATTCTCATAATGGAGTTCCTCCTAATTTTAATCCTTGCGGATATAGAATACCGTCTTAAAAATCGGTTAGCAATTGCTAACCTTGTGCCAAAAAAATAATCAGCTTGCTGTTTTGAGGCATACAATTTCGGTGTCTGCAAAATTATATAATAATAGCTTCAGCAAGCTGATTATCAATATTATATCTTCCATCCTTGATTGCAACGACACAACCACCCTTAAGATGGCGTACTACGGTGATCGCCTCACCGCTGTAGCATCCAAGGGAAAACAGAAAAGCATTAAGCTCCTCATCATCGGTTTCAATTCTGCTTATGATGTATTCTTTTCCGTCTTGTGCTTCACGAAGGTTCATCGTAAGCTCCTTCCTCCGATATCGGTTTGTAGTTTTTTGATGGTTAGCAATTGCTAACCGACATATATTATACTTCATTTTCCCTTCAAAGTCAATCATTTTTGCACTGTTTTTCGAATTTCGTATGATTGTACAACTCGGTTAGCGACCGCTAAACTTTAGAGAAGAAGTTTTGTACAAAATTGTTAGTTCGCGCTAATTATTACGGTTTTGCATCTGTTTTTCTGCACGCTGTATACGATGATGCCTGCCGCATTGAGGCTTTGATCATCGAAAAAAAGCCTTGCTGATTGCTCCGCAAAGCTTGAGGGCTGACCGTTTGTTCGGTCAGCCCTCATTCTATATAGATCGAACTTACGCACGTGGCACGAGGAACATTCTGTCGATGCTGATGGAATCGGGAATGTCAGGACTTCCGCCGTAGGCAGCACCTGCAAACTTAAGGGAGACCCAAATGGACAGCTTGCCCGTGGGAAGATCTCTTGCAAAGCCACTGAGATGGATGGATCTAAGAATGGTAGCCTTCAGGAGAGTGATGGAATCCTCTGCCAGATCGTCAATATCAAAAAGGTGGTAGAGCTCATACCGATCGGGCGTGATCTCGTCGAGATAGAAATCATAGCGAGACGATTTGCCTCTATGGCTCAATACAAATTTGAGATGCGGCTTATCCTCACCCTTGTGATACATCTTGCAAACGTCGCGTATAGCAGGCGTTGCCGTATCAAGCGGCATCTGCATGGCAAGTCCGATAGCGGCATCGGGGTCCTTCACGTAAATATTGTTGCTGACGTTGTTACCGATGAAGAAGTGATCGTGCATAGGGATGATCAGGGTGTCGGTGCCTGCAAACTGCTCGGGCATGGGCTGAGGCTTGTGAGGAAGGTACTGCCAAGGCAAAATCTTTCTGCCCTCCCACCCGGGAAGTCGGTTGGTCGCATCGATCTTACCGTCCAAAGGCTCCGTATACCGTGCTTTCGCCAAAGCGGTCGTCTCCTGCAGCGTCAGCGCATACCGAAGCCCTGCCGTCTCCTTGGCAAAGGGCAGCATTTCACCGCGGCGGTTTGCCACGTAAAGGAGTGTATCGTAGCGCTCGATGATGGCAACGTCAAGGCAGGCACGCGCCTGACGCACACGGCGGGTAAGGGTCTCGTCAAACAAAACGGCTTCTTCTGCCGCATTGAACAAACGGTTCCCCTCCATAAGAGCGTCGTAGGTGATATGGTCGGCCTTGGTAAAGAACTGCACACAGCGCATACGCAGATTGGATTTGGCGCTGATCTGCTCGGTCAGCTCGATCCATTGGGTCAGATACGGTGCGGCGGCTCCATAGTATTTCTCCATGAAATCGGCAATCAAAGCCTTTTCGTCCGCGTTGGAGTCCTCCATCAGGTGCGTCAATAGCCAGTATTTAAGGCACCAGAAATCGGAGATCAG
This sequence comes from Clostridia bacterium, assembly GCA_017461825.1. GTDB lineage: Bacteria > Bacillota > Clostridia > Oscillospirales > CAG-272 > UMGS1865. The sequence goes on along the minus strand of JAFTXB010000110.1, from coordinate 3,116 downwards.
AGCCTGCTCGTGCTCAATAAACTGTCCTATCGCACCGTGCTCGGCGTAGATGCGAAAGTTTTCTGCCAGACGGTAGATATTGGAAACCGGCGTCTGGGTGTAGCACACGTTGTAATCCCAGATGGCAAGCGGATTGCCGCCCTTCTTGCAGAGGTCAGCCCAGCCCTTCAATACCTCCATCTCGTGCGCATTGTTGGGATGGGACAGGCTGTGAAGAATGTCAATGCTGATGTCGGCAAGTCGAATGATGACGTTTTTGGCAGGAACGGTGTCATCGGACGGGAGCGCCATGTAGGTCCAGTAGCTCAGCGTCTCCACCAAGATTCCGGGATAGACCTTTTCGGCCGCCTCAGCCATGCGGTTGACAAAGCGCAGCACGTAGCCGGTTACGCCCGATTTGGCAATGGCATCCTTACATTTGGGGCATTTGCAGTGCAGAGCCGAATCCTCCATGGAAATGTGGAAATGGTGGGGGCGCGATTCCCCTTTTTCATCGGCCTCGGCGTAGCAGTTGGCAATGTCATCGATAAAAGCCTTCTCAAAGGCTTGCAAAAACGCCTCGTTGGTGAGGCAGTACTGACCGTAGGGCAGCCGCTTGTTCAGGCTTTCGCTCCATGCATACCAATCGGGATGCTCGGAAAACTGCTCCTCGGTCTTAGGCAGAATACGGTTTATGGTGTGGCAGTTGCCGCGCGGGGAGCTGGTCACTCCACCGCCCCAATCATCGGAAAGCTTTGTATCGTTCTGTCGGCGGCGCAGTGCAAGCATCGGGTCATCCCCGACAAGGTTGCCGCAGTAAACCTTTCGCATCTCCAGCTCGGGCTCACCGCAAAGATCCAGTGAAGGATCCACCGTAAAATTCTCAACAGTCGGAACATACTCCTCCAGGGCATTCCAGACGCGAATGCCGATCACGTCCTCAAGGAAATGTTCCACAGCGTACAGAATGCCGCGGTCGGTGTTCTTTTTACCACCGGTCAGGACGAGATTGCCGTCCACAGCACGGATGACCCAAGCCTCCACACCGCCCAAAGTGTTCCGTCCGCCTTGGGCTTTTACTTGGTTTACCTCGGCAAAGGCAGTGTAACCGACATAGATGCCGACAGATGCGGAAGGATCCTCGGGCTCGGTCAAAATCGGAAATTCATCATGGCATGCCTTTTGCATCCACTCGGACAGCTCGGCTGCCGCATTTTGCTCGACACGGGACGGATGATTGGAAAGATAAATATTCATGAGGCTTCCTCCTGTTGGAAAAGATCAGTGCAGTGTATTCGACATCAAACGAAATTCAAAAAAGCTTTTCAAATACGCACATCATATCGTCTACCATTATATCTCACAATCGTTGTTTTGTCAAGAAACCGCAGCATACATCGGCAGATTTTGCAAATTTTCCGCTGTTTTTAAAAAATTTGCATTCCATTGCAAAAGGATCCACCGCGAATCCTGATACAAAAAAAGAGGACCGTCAGCATTTCTGCCATCAGCCCTCATTTGATTTTATTGCTTATCATTCGTTAATTATCTGTATGCGCTTTCTTTTTCACACGGGCTTTGATCTCCGATCCAATACGCATCAGCAAAAAGATACCTAAAATCGCGGCAAACAGATTGACGCCTACAAAATTCACCCAGATGCCGTCAAGTCCCAACCTCCAGAGCGCGCCGAGAATGACCACGGGGAACACAAGCGCCGTTGACACCGACATGACAGTTGCCAAAACAGGCTTTTCGATGGCACTGAGAAAGCCCTGCGTTGTGACGGCAAACCAACGGAACAAATAGGCAAAGCAAAAGAGCCTGATGGCGTGCATTGATTCCGTAAGCAGCATCACGTCCTCCGCCTTAACGAACAGAGAGGCGACCAATTCAGCACCGAAAAAGAGGATCGAGGTGGACACCAGCCCCACCGTTGCGGTTCCAACGTAGGCGCATTTGACGATTTTTTTCACTCTGTCATAGCTCTCTGCCCCCCAGTTGTAGCCAATGGCGGGAGAAAGCGAATCGCTGATGCCGTAGAGCAGAGGCCAGCACAGATCGCTGGAATACATCAGCACCGCGTAAACCGCAACCGCCGTGGTTCCGCCGTTCTCGCCCCACACCTCGGCACCCATCGCCATAAGCGAGACATTCATCAAAATTGAGGTCACACGCCCCGAGATATTGTTGAGGAACACGGGAGAGCCGCAGGCAGTGATCTCCTTGATCATGGAGAGGTGAAATTTCGGTTTTGTAAACTGCAAAAGCGTTTTGCGGCGCAAAAACGGGATCATTGCGATCAATGAGCAGATGCACATGGAAAGCGAGGTGGCAAGCGCCGAGCCAACCACGTCCATCTCAAGTCCGATCAAAAAGAAGGTCAGAAGCCCGAGGGTGGCAAGGTTGGAGCAGACGTTGATCACCATGCTGGTTTTGACGTATCCGCTGATTCGCAGATAATTGTCCATTGCAAAGAAGATCGAGGACAGCTGACTGCAAAGCGCGCAGGTGCGGAGATAGCGCACCGAGGTTTCCAGCAGCAGATCGTCCGCCCCCATCATCCGACAAAGCGGCTCTGCCGCAAGAAACATGGTCGCCCCCATCAGAACCGACGTTAAAAAGATCATCACCACCGAGCAGGAAAAGACATTATTGGCGGTTTGGTGCTCCTTTTTTCCAAGGGCGATCGAGATCGGCACCGACGCACCGACTCCGATCAGGTCGGCAAGCGAGAAGTTGATCATCACAAGCGGCATGGCAATGTTCACAGCCGCAAAGGCACCCTCGCCAAGCCTCTGCCCAATGAAAGCACCCTCAATGATGCTGTAGACCGACATGGCAAACATACTCACCATTCCGGGCAATGCCACCACAAAAAAGAGTCTCCACGGACTCATTGTAGCATACATTGCTTCGGTATCGCGCTTCACGCCGTCACCCCCTCAAGCACAGCTTTACGGCACTGCAAAGCTTGCATTGCAATGCCCTCTCATTCCAATTTTTATATACTCTACTATTATACCTTTCAAATTGGTTTTTGTCAATAGCTTTTCCCAAAAACAGAATGCCGTTAAACCGCAAACAGGACGTGCAGATTGCGGATCTCGCCGTCCTCTATGCGGTCGTTGACCGAG
>JAFTXB010000109.1 GCA_017461825.1 Clostridia bacterium | reverse complement strand
TATTTTATCGATCGTCCCACCCGGTTTGACCAAGGGCTTCTGACCGCCGACGAGCTCAACGCCGCGCGTCAAAAAACGCCCTACGCCTGCGAATTTGAGCGGTTGGAGCGAGAGCGTATGCCACTTCTTGCGCTTGCTGCGTCGCGAGTGAAAACCGACGCTCCCATCAAGGTATTTCTCAAAACGCACCCACAGGTTGCAAATTTCTGCCGTTTTATGGCTGTCAAAGCGGCAAACGGCGGCGCGGAATGGACCGATTGGACGACCGAGGAGCCCGACGAGGCAGTCCTCCGCACATGGCAGTTTACGCAATACGAGGTCTACCGCCAATGGATGGATCTAAAAGCATACGCTAATCGGCGCGGCATTTCGATCGTTGGCGATATTCCAATCTATGTAGCGCTTGACAGCGCGGACGTGTGGGCAAACCGCGAGCAGTTTCAGCTTGACAAGCGCAACCGCCCCACCGCCGTGGCAGGCGTTCCGCCCGATTATTTTTCGGCGGACGGTCAGCTTTGGGGCAATCCCCTATACGATTGGAAGCGCATGAAGGCAGACGGCTACGCATGGTGGTGCGAGCGCATGACCTTTATGATGGAGCTGTTTGACGGCGTACGCATCGACCATTTCCGCGGGCTGGAATCCTATTTCAGCATTCCCGCAGGCGAGACCACCGCGCGAAACGGCGTGTGGCAAAAGGGACCGGGAATGTCGCTCATCCGCGCGTTGCACCCGATCTGCGGCGACAAGTTGATCATTGCAGAGGACCTCGGCGACATCACGCCCGCCGTACATAAGTTGGTCAAGGACAGCGGCTACCCCGGCATGCGCGTGTTGCAGTTCGCCTTTTTGGGCGACGAGGGCTCGCCCCACCTGCCGCACAACTACGACAACAACTGCGTTGCCTACACGGGAACGCACGACAACAACACGCTCCTCGGCTATGTGTGGGATCTCGACGATGCCACACGCGAAAAGCTGATGGCGTATTGCGGTTACGAGGGAGATTGGGATGCCTGCTACAACGCGGTCTTGCGCGTGATGTTTGCAAGCCACGCAGGGCTTTTGATCCTCCCCGTGCAGGATCTGCTCCTCTACGGCAGCGATACCCGCATCAACCGCCCGGGAAATGCCTCGGGCAACTGGAGCTACCGAATCACAAAAAATCAGCTTGGACTGCTCTCCCCCGAAAAATTCCGCCGCTGGAACAAGCTATACGGAAGATAAAGACGCGTTGGGGGCGCGTTTTGTGGGGAAACTTTTTCAAAAGTTTCCCCACACCCCTTCAAAACTTTTACAAAAAAGAAAAAAGAGCATACATCTCATTCGGCTGTTTCAAAAATACTGGAGCTGACATAAAAATCGAGAGAGTATCAAAAAACAAAATTAAAGCACTATTGCCAAATTATCAGATCAAGTACTAAATTGTCATTTATCGAAAAGAAAGTAGGTAAAAATGAGTTTAATCCTTTGCCCGGAATGTGGAACTAAAATTTCAAATAAAGCAACCTTGTGTCCCCATTGTGGATATATGGGTGAAAACCCCTCTCTTCCCATTAGTATTCAAGACAAATATGAAGTAATACCGACGTTTGAATATGATATTGAGGAATGGAACCCCACTAGAGAACAATACAATCTGATGGCTGTTGAGGATAATAGAACTCTAGTTCAGTTCTTCGGCAAGTGGCAAAATGTCCAGCTTCGCCTTCCGGCAATAGCAAAAGTGATTGAAAGTATGGCAAAGAAGGAAAATATCCTTGTTGCAAAAATGGATTCTTATGTTAAATCTCTCATAGAAAAAGGCATCTATCGTTTTACGATTGATAAGCAAGGTGAAATTTTGCCTACTATACGCGATGCGGAAGGTATCGTAAAACAAGTTAGGCTCAAGGAAATGACTCTCACGCCCGAACTCGCAAACTCTTTGAGCAATCTTCAAACGCATGCGGTCATGGCACAAATTCTTGATGAAATAGAATATGTCGGAGATGCAATAAGGGGCATCCATATTGAGCTTCAAAATGATCGTATTGCCTTAGCAGAAAGTACCAAAGATAAACTTTTGTTAACATCAAGAATACAAGACACCAGACTACGTGAGATTGCGTTACTCAATGTCGTTAATTCTGCAACAGAAGCAAAACGCGTATTGATGCGAAATTTTTCTGAGAACCTTAATTTCATAGTAGAAAACTCGCAAAAGAACGATGTTCAGCTCTTGTTTGAGGGAAAGAAAGGAAAAGATATTCCTCAAAAAGTTTCTGATGCGTTCCAAGCTTTGATATCTATTACAAATTCGGTGCAAATCGAATGCGAAGGATATGCACTTTTGGGAGAGTATGAAGCAAGCAAGCAAAGTCTCATGCAATTCAGAGCATTCATTGTAGACAATAAACTCGACAATCGGGATACCCTTCTGCGTTTGAATGAAAATACATCTTTGAAGAAATTGCAGGTGGTAGATGAGTTTATGACAATTTCAAACAGGATAATAAAGTTTGATACAAACAGACAATTATCCTGTCACAATTTTATGATGATTTCAGAGGAAAAACATAATGAAAGTAAATAAGACGGAAACGAATGTAACAGAAAAAATGTGCAAAAAATGCGGCAAGGTTTTGGCAAGCACAACCAAATATAGGTATTGCGATAATTGCCGAAGAGGAAGAGCAAAAACAAGAAGAGAAGCACTTGCAACTGCCGGAGCATTAGGTATTGCTATTCTATCGGTTGTTCCTGTTGTAAAACATTTAGTTAATAAAAAATAACAGTATAGTGACTAACTCAACCGCGGGGAAATTGTAGTTGAGTTAGTCACTTCCATTTTGAATCTCAAAAGCAGTAAAAAAACAGCATATTTAGAAGTAATGATTTTTCGTAAAATCGCCTCTCTTTCGCGGGGTATGCCATTTCTTTATTCATATTTACACTCCACCCCGTACACCTCGCGGTATTTTTCAAGGCAGAGGCGGTAGTTTTCGGCTTGCATGGTGCGCTCGTTCTCGCGGTTGGTCTTTTGCGGGTCGGGATAGAGCGGCGGCATAACGTGGATCGTGTATGTCTGCTTTGGAAATCCGTAGCCGTCGGGCACTTCGGTGTCCTCCATCGTCACAAAGCAGGGGATGATAGGCACCTCAAACTTTGCGGCGTAGTGATAGGCACCCGCCTTTGGGGGGCGAGGCTTGCGATAATTCCACCACATTGCCTGCTCGGGATAGACCAGCACCAGCCCTCCCTTTGCCAAAATCCGTTCCAACGCCGCCTCAAACAGCCGCAGCGTCTTGAGATTTTTGGAAAGCGGCAGGGTGTCGCAATTCTTCATCAAAAAGCCCACCCAGCCCGGCTGGAAGAAATTTAAGCCCTTGATCACGCGGTAAAAGCGGTGCTTGCCCTGCACTCTGTCGGCAACCTCCTTTACCGCAATGTTTTCAAAAATGCTGAAATGGTTACTGGTGATGATCGCCGCGCCACTGATCCCAGCAAGGTTTTCTTCCCCCTCGACCGTGATCTGCAGATCCTTTCGCACAAGCGGCTGCAAGATCGCCGCCATGGCACGCGCGCCCAACGTTTTGAGCTTACTGGAAGGCTTTTTGCGCAGATAATCAACCTCGTCGGGGCGCAATTCATGCCCCGAGGGATCGTCCTCCACGTCGATATAAAAGCTGTCGCCGCCCTCATGCTCAAGCGCGGCAATGCGCTCGAGAATTTTCAGGCGCTCGGGCGAACGTTCCGCGGTTTCCAAGGTCTTACGCTTCATGTGGCACCTCATAGCGCATCGCGTCCAAGTCTTTTCTGCCTTCGTTTAATACGCGGTTGAAATTGTCGGGCAGGGTGCAGATGCGCCTGGCGTTGCGATGGAGCACACGGTTGGCTTTGACGTGCGCGAGCTTGTTTTTCAGCCCGAACTTCTTCTGCGTCTCGCGCAATTCATCGTAAAACGCCGTCATTTCGGCATACTGCCAGAAATACTCCTGATACACGATATTTTTGTACTGCCACGGCTTGTAAAACATATTGTAATGCACGAGATTGGGCATACCGCTGTAGTCCCCGTCGATCGACATCTTGTTCCACCCGCGGTCGAGATAGAGCACCTTGTCGCGGCAGAGCACGTTGAGGTAGTCCTGATCGGGGCAGACCGTTTCAAAATGATAGGTCTGCAACAGATACACGAATTTGCGCTCAATATCCTCCATACGGAAGCGGTCGAGGTTCATGAGAAGCACGCCCGAGTTGAAATAACGGCGGTACGGGATGCCAAGTGCCTCCTCGGAATAGCGTCTGAAATCGCGGTGGCTTGCGATGATGTCGTCGGATACCACGCCAAGGATCCTCTGCCCCAGCGCAATTTGATACAGCGCCGAAATATCCCCGTTGACGGCAATGTCGGCATCAAGGTAGATCGCCTTGTGGTACTGCGGAAACATCGACGCGATGAACAAACGGAAATAGATCGACACGGTGTAATAATCGCGTAGGTTCAGCCTTTCCGCGATCGGCTCGATCACGTGGGTGACGTCAACCGAAACGATCTCAACGTTCTCCTGCTCCATCGAAAGGATCAGCGACAGACGCTCGGCATTCAGCCCGTTGTTGAGAATGTGGATGCGGTAACAATAGTCGGGGGATGCGTTTTCGATCAGCGAACGGATCGAAACGGCAAGATAGGGCAGATAATTATCATCGGATGAGAAAAAGATCGGAATTGTTTTTTTCATGTTGTTTTCTCCTTTGCTTGGTTTGGAAATAAGGGCTTGCGGTTGAGATAGTCTTCTAAAATTTCGTCGTAGCAGTGGGTTTTGAGCACCGTGTGCACGCGGTCGACCTGCCAGGGCTTGATATTTTGCGTGCGGAATGGGATCCATTGGATGGTCATGGAAAAATGGCGGATCACCGTGTCCTCGCGCCGACATTTTTGCTCGTTGAAGCGGCGCGGGAGGATCTTCTTTTTCTTGGCATATCGGTTCAGCGCCGTTTGATCGGGCAGAAAGATCTTTCGTTTGGCGCACGCGTCAAGCGCTTTTCGGAAGAGCCCCGTCTCGCGGATGCGCTTCATATTCAACAAAAGAACCCCCGCATTGCAGTAATTGATCCCGAAAAAGTGACAGCCGTAGCGATCTCGGACACAGCCAAGCTCGGCATCCCCCAGCTCCACCGAGAACAGCTCGCCAAGATCACCGCACGCCACCGTGTCGGTGTCAAGATAGATCGCTTTGTCGGGGATCTCGGGGATGCGGTCGGCGTAAAGCCTCAAAAAGGTATAGGGCGTGTATCCCGTTTCGGCGTTGGGGCTCTCCAGCATCGTTTCGCGGTAAAATTCCCCCACGTCAAGCAAAAAGACACGGCTCTCGGGGTTGACGCTCTTGCAAATCTCCTCAACGTATGCGCGCTGCCCCTCGGTGATCGGCAAAAACGCGGGATTTTGGTCGGTGAGATCCATCGTGAGCAGAAAGATCCGCAACGTGCTTTTGGTGTGTTTTACGATCGAGAGCACCGAGATCACCATGCCGTCAAAGACATTTTGGTTTCCTGCAAAAATGATTGGGATCGTCATGCTTGTTCCTCCTCGGCGCGTCTGTATTCGATTGGGCTGTAGCTGCTGTTTTGCGCGCGGCGGCACATGGTTTCGTACACCGTGTCGCGCAATTGCGCCTCTTGCTGCCTCGGGTGCAGCGTTTCATCGGCATAAAACGGCCCGTCGACGTAGACCGTCACGCGCGGAATTTTGCCGAATCGCTTTTTGGAATAGGTCACGGTGGTGCAAAAGACGGGAGCCCCAAAGCGCACGGGGTAACGAAATGCCGCAGTCCCAAACGGACGGATGCCCGTGTAATAGGGCCAGATGTGCGCCTCGGGATAGACCGTGATGGCATATCCGCTCCGCACGCGCGTCTCCATTGCCGACAGAAAGGCGCGCATTCCCCCAAGCTCGGTGGGGATCGGCAACGCGCCGCTCATCTGCGTCCAGTTTTTGGCGCCCTTGACCGACAGATTGTCGGCGTTTACCACGACGTAGTTGCGTTTTGGAAAGCTGACGAGGTTTGGAATGAAAGCATCGCCCGCCATGAGGGTGTGGTTTCCGTAAAGGAAGCACCCCTGCCCTGCCGTTTGCTTCATTTTTTCGCGCCCAACGATACGAAGCCCAAATTTGAGCTTGCACCACAGAAAGGCAATGGGAGTCATGATCCCGCGGTAAACCACGGCGGCACAGGCGTTCCAAAGTCGGCTTTTATGAATATACGGAAAATCGGCGCCGATGCGGATGGTGTTCCGCTCGATGCCAGAATGCTCGTCATGCAGCTCGTCACGGTAGTAAACGATCCGCCGCGCCACCTGCTTCGTCTGTTTCGTCATTTTTTCGCCTCCGTCTCCTTTTGGTTTCTTTATGTTTATTATAGCCCGATTGGCAGAAAAATACAACCTACTGATCCGTCCCCCACCTCTACCCTTTAGCCCCCGCGGCTCTCAAACGGGTAGAATCGGCACTCTACTCACAGTAGAATTGCCGTTTTTATGATATTTTTTCGTGTTTTCGAGGCAACAGAGTGTTAAAAAAGTAAATTTTTATAAAAACCGCAAAATATCCTTGCTTTTTCGGACAAAATGCGGTATCATATAAGAGTATGAAACATCGGGAGGTGGCATTATGCTGGGATATGTGAAAACCGATTCGCAGGAGCTGCGGATGCGCGAATATCAATATTACCGCGCGCTCTATTGCGGACTTTGCCACCGCATGGGCAAATGCACGGGAAATTGCTCGCGCATGACACTCAGCTACGATTTCGTGTTTCTTGCCGCCGTACGGCTCTCCCTCACGGGCGAAAAGCCAACCATCAAAAAGCACCGCTGTTTGCTCCACCCCCTCCGTCCGCGCCCGACCGCGCAAAAATGCGAAGCCTTGGACTACTGCGCCGATGCGTCGGCACTTTTGGTCTATCACAAGCTACTCGATGACATGCGCGACGAAAAGGGACTCAAAAAAGTACGCGCGATCCTCATGCGCCCATTTTTGTCTGCGGCGTTCCGACGCGCAAAAAAACGTCACCCAAAGCTGAATGACGCCATTGCGATGTATTTAAAAAAGCTTTCGGACATGGAAAGCGAGCCCACCGAAATTCTCGGTGCCGATATGCTTGCCGAGCAATTCGGGCTTTTGATGGGCGAGGTGTTTTCCGAAGGCTTGGAATCGTCTGAGGCGCGCATTGCCGCCAACATGGGACGTGCCGTGGGGCATTGGATCTATCTGGTCGATGCGGCGGACGATTTTGACGAAGATCGCAAACGAAACCGCTTCAATCCCTATCGCAAGCTGTTTGGCGACACCCCGAGCGAAGCCGACTGGGAAAATCTGCGAAACGCGCTGACGGCACACCTTTTGCGCGCCGAGCAGAGCCTCTCGCTGATAGACGGCTACCCTGCCCCCGAGCTGCGTGAGATCCTCTCCAACATCCTCTACCTCGGGCTTGTGCAAACCGGCGAACGGGTGACATCCCGCCACGCCTCCGTAAAAAATGACCGAACGGTCCAATCATCATCTGTCTGAAAGGCTGAAAGAACAATGAAAAATCCTTACGAGGTACTGGGCGTCTCCCCGAATGCGAGCGACGAGGAGGTCAAAAAGGCCTACCGCGATCTGGCGCGCAAGTACCATCCCGATAAATACCGAGACAGCGACCTTGCCGATCTCGCAAACGAAAAAATGAAAGAGATCAACGCCGCCTATGAGGAAGTGCAGAAAATGCGCTCGGGGCGCGGAAATGCCGGCACGGGCAATCGCGGGGGGAACTCCTACAACGGCAATCCCAGAACCGACGGCTCGACCAACCAAACCTTTGCGCAAGTGCGTCGTCTCATCAACAACAATCAAATTCAAGAGGCAGACCGCCTGCTCCGCACGATCGACATCTCGGGGCAAAACGCCGAGTGGCATTTCCTGATGGGATGCGTGCTCTTCAAGCGCGGTTATTTCCTCGACGCGCAAAAAATGTTCGACCGCGCCTGCGCAATGGATCCCTACAACACCGAATACGCCATGGCGCGCGACCGCCTGCGCGAGCAAGCCTCGACCTACGGCGGCGGCTACCGCACCGCCGATTCCTCGGGCTGTATGTGCGACTTCTGCACTACCCTCCTCTGCGCCGACTGCTGCTGCGACTGCCTCGGCGGCGATCTGATTCCTTGTTGTTGAACTCTTTTGTAGGATTCGAGGAAACTTTTTAAAAAAAGTTTCATCGAGCTCCTTCAAAAACTAAAAAAACAAACATTTCGGGAGCCCATTTTGGGTTAGTGGTCCCAAAATGGTCGCGGGAGCTATTGTTTGAAACAAACCGCAAAAACTCTCGATTATGCCAATAATCTTTTTTCAGTAAAAGTTTTGGGGGTGTCGAACCCTTTTTAAAAAGGGTCTGACAAACAACCCCAAACGAAAGGAGCTCACCATGCGTGACCGTATCCGCAAACGAACGAAATATCTGACCGTCAGCGCGATGCTGTGTGCGCTCTCCGTGATCATTCTCTCGCTCGGCTCGCTGATCGAGGTGCTGGACATCACGACGGCTGTCTTTGCATCCCTCTTGTGTATTTATGCAGTCATTGAAATGGGGGGTGCCTATCCGTGGCTAATCTGGCTGGTGACATCACTCCTTTCGCTCCTGCTTCTTCCGCAAAAAACGCCTGCTCTGTTTTATGCGCTCTTTGCCGGATTTTACCCGATCCTCAAGGAAAAGCTGGAAAAGCTGAAAAATCCGCTCTCGTACGTCTTAAAGCTTTTGGTCTTTCACCTCTCGCTTGCCGCAATCGTTGCGGGGCTTCGGCTGTTCTTCCCTGCCGACCTCGACATGGGCGGTTTTTGGTGGATGCCCGCCCTGCTCTACCTTTTGTGCCTCGTCTGCTTTGTCATGTACGACTTTGCCCTGACCAAGCTCATCACCTTCTACCTCATCCGCTTGCGGCAAAGATTTCGGATCAAATAACAAAAAGAGAGCGCAGTCTGTAAAAACCGTTTCAAAAACATGGGAAATGTTTTTCTGCTTTACACAAGAAGTTAAATACCCACGCATAAATCACATCAGCATAGAATACACTATTCTATAAAACATTTTGCGAGGGAGCTATGAAACGGTCGATCGGACTTTGGCAACTTTTGGGCTTTGCCGTGACCTCTTTTGGCGGCACGGTATTACATTTTTTATACGAATGGCTGGGGGATGCTGTGTGGATCGCCCCATTTTCGGGCGTGAATGAATCGACTTGGGAACACATGAAGCTACTCTTTTGGCCGATGTTTATCTTTGCCATTGTGCAGAGCTTTTTCTTCCGCGACCGCAAGAATTTTTGGTGCGTAAAGCTACGCGGAATTCTTCTTGGTATTCTCTTGATCCCCGTGATCTTCTACACCTACAACGGTGTGATCGGTAAGTCACCCGATTGGATCAACATCGCCATTTTCTTTGTTTCCGCCGCAATCGCGTATTTTTATGAGGCACGGCTGTTTCTCAAAAAAGAAACGCGATATTGCTCCCCCAAAACAGCTCTTACAATTCTTGCTGCAATTGCCCTGCTCTTTGTTGTATTCACCTTTTTACCCCCCGAAATCGGAATTTTCAAAGATCCTCTGACAGGAACTTAAATAAAACATTAATAATCGTAACAAACGGAGACCGCACATGAACTCGCAGCAGCTCAGCCAAACAATGCGCGAAAACCACGCCATACGAGCGGCATACAGCCATTATCTCAATCTCAACCCTCGCTTTTTGACAGCCGATCTGGTAAACGACTTGGCACACGATTGTGCCATTGAAACAGATGAGGCTTTTTTGATCCTGCTTTCCGCAGCACTGGGGCTTGATACATCCATCCCCTCCCACCGCTTGTTGGAGCGCAACTATATCCGCGCAGGCATCCAAAAAAAGGATCCCAAGATCTATCAAAACGATGCCTACTGCCGCACCGTCCGTTTCCCCACACAAAAATACGGAAAGTGGGAAACCAAAACAGAAACTTATGCCCCTTACGAACCTTTCGTTTGCGGACATCCCACCCTCACAAAGGATCTGCGAGAGATTCCCAAGCTCGGATATTTTGACGAGGAATTCCCCTTCCCTGCCATCCTTGAGAGTGGAGTTGAGTGGATGACGGTTACCCCCAATGAAATTGAAACCATGCGCGAGCCGATTGCAAAAAGCTTTGGCAACGCACTCACTCTTGGGCTGGGGCTTGGGTATTTTGCCTTTCATGCCATACAAAAAAGCGAGGTCCGACACCTCACCGTCGTTGAGCGTGACCGCGATGTTATTGAACTTTTCAGGACTGCGCTCTTGCCGCAATTTCCAAATGCGAACAAGCTCACGATCGTTCAAGCGGATGC
>JAFTXB010000108.1 GCA_017461825.1 Clostridia bacterium | reverse complement strand
TCCCGCGCGCCGCTCGTATTGACATCCACTAAAGTGCCGATCACCTCACCGCTGTCGGCATGACGGACGGGAAGCCCGATCAGATCGACGATAAAGCAAGCCCCCTCCTCGATCGGAATATCCTCACGTGCCGCGTAAACGATGCGGTTTCGAAGCGCATTTGCCTTTTCCTCGCTATCAACGCCCTCAATATCTGCTAAAACAAATTGACGGAAAACAGAGGCATGCAACACGCGCCGCGGACGGTATTCGCCAAGCTCGTAAAACCACAGCGTTTCGAGCTCCGCTAAGATATACGGGCTGTCGCAACGCGACTCCAGCTTAACGGTTCCGCGAAAGCCGTGTGTATTGATGATCTTTCCGCATTCGAGAAAAGCTTGCTTCATAACAAATGGACTCCTCTTTGATATTTGATCTGTAATAGTATAACACATTTGCATCAAAAAAGCAAGTTTTTCTGTCCTTTTCGAGAGTTTTTTTGTTTTTTTTCAAAAAAAGTGCGGTTCACTAAAAATATTTACAAATTATCTCTTGTATATTCGAGGAAAAATGATTACAATAAGAGCAATATTACAAACGGAGGAAAAATTATGAATTTCGTTGTTTCTTTGGCGGATACGCAAACCGGCGGCAGCACGGGCGGAACCATTACCATGTTGCTCATGATCGTTGTTATGTTCGTCGCGTTCTACTTCTTTGGCATTCGTCCTCAGAAAAAGCAGGAGCGCGAGGCAAACAATATGCGCAATAATTTGACCGTGGGGGATGAAATTACCACTATCGGCGGAATTATTGGCAAGATCGTCAGCATTAAGGAAGAGACCTGCGTGATCGAAACGGCTCACGACAAAACCAAGATCCGCATTCTCAAAACGGCTATCAGCCGCGTTGATGTCAAGGCGGAAGACGCTGAGGGCTGATCCTGTCATAAAAATACCTCCTTGCGAATATGCTTTAACAGCATCTTTTGCACGGAGGTTTTTTATATGCAAAAATCAAGCTCAAAAAACAGAAAACCCATACCGTCACACGCGCGGCGCGAAGCCATTGCCGACAATTCCCCCTCCATTTTGGTCAAGCATTTGGCAAAAAGCCTGCTCTTTACGCTTGCCGCAGGGGTGATTCTCATCGTAATTGCCTCGCTTGCAGCCTATTTTTCGCCCGATCCCGATGCGGTGATCACGCCTCTCGCCATTGCCGCAGCCGCACTTACGGCATTTATCGGCGGATCGATCGCGGTTCGGATCCACGGAGGGGGCGCTTTGATTTGCGGATTGCTCAACGGCAGTGTGTTTATGACGGTGATGATGATGCTCTCGCTCTGCTTTGCGCGATATGCGTCGGGGTATTCCGCAGGGATCTCCTGCCTGCTTCACGCAGGGTTTGTACTGCTTTCGGTGGCGGGGGGCTATGTCGGAAACAAAAAGAAAAAAAGTAGAAAACGAAAACTTTCATAAGATTGCAGGCTGCCGAAACGTCATGCTTTTCGGCAGCCGCTTTTTTGCATGTTTATTTCGAATTTACAAATTATAGAAGTCATGATAAGATTTTATTCAATGAATATTCACCGATTGTTCACCGATATAACTATCATTTTAAAACAAAAAGAGATATAATAGAAAAGATATAAACTTGAAAGGATTTTTTTGCTTTTTTATGAAAAAACTGTATGGGTACTTAAGTCCTTACAAAAAAGAAACGGTGTTGGCACCGCTTTTTAAGCTTCTCGAAGCGGTGTTTGATCTGCTCGTGCCGATCGTGGTAAAGCAGATCATTGACGTTGGGATCGCAAACGGAGACAAACCTTACATCTGGAGCATGGTTGCCGTTTTGGTGGGCTTTGCAGCTGTGGGTCTGACCTGTGCTTTGGTAGCTCAGTATTACGCCGCACGCGCCGCTGTGGGATTCAGCACGGGGCTGCGTCGCGATCTGTTTGCGCATATCCAAAAGCTCTCCTACGCCGAGACAGACCGCGCGGGAACCTCAACGCTGATCACGCGGATGACCGCTGACATCAATCAGATGCAGGCAGGGGTCAACCTGACGCTCCGCCTCTTTCTCCGTTCCCCCATTATCGTGCTTGGCGCAATGATCATGGCGTTTACCGTCAACGCAAAAAGCGCTTTGGTATTTGTTTTGATCATTCCCCTTCTGTCAGCGGTGGTATTTACGATCATGATCAAAAGCATTCCGCTGTTCAAAAAAGTGCAAAAGAATCTTGACCGTGTAACCGGAGTGACGCGCGAAAATTTGACCGGAGTGCGCGTGGTACGTGCCTTTTGCAAAGAGCAGGAGGAGATCGAACGCTTTCATGAGGCGAATGAGGAGCACAACCGCATTCAGAACTTTGTGGGTAAGGTATCGGCACTGATGAATCCCTTGACACTGGTGCTCGTCAATCTTGGCTTGATCCTTTTGATCCTTTCGGGTGCCAAGTTTGTGGACAGTGGCGAAATGACACAGGGTGATGTAATTGCAATGACAAACTACATGGCGCAGATCCTTGTGGAGCTGGTGAAGTTTGCAAACACGGTATTTACCGTTAACAAGGCACTTGCCTGCGGACATCGCATTGAAGATGTATTGGACACGCCCGCAGGCATGGAGATCGCCTCCAAAGAGACCTATCCCGACGACGCTGACAGCGGTTATGCCGTTCGTTTTTCGGACGTGGGGCTGACCTACGCGGGTGCCGCCGAGCCCTCGCTCTCGGGCATTGATCTCGCAGTGCCGAAGGGCGCTACCGTTGGTATCATCGGCTCAACAGGCTCGGGTAAAAGCTCGGTAGTCAATCTGATCCCCCGTTTTTACGATGTGACCGCGGGCAACCTCTATATCGGCGGTGAGGATGTACGCACGATCCCGATTCGGTCGCTCAGGGATCGCATTGCGGTCGTGCCGCAAAAAGCGGTACTCTTTCGCGGAACGGTCCGTTCCAATCTCCTTTGGGGAAATGAAAACGCCACCGACGACGAGCTTTGGGCGGCATTGGAAGCAGCCCAAGCCAAGGATTTTGTGATGCAAAAGGAAGGTGGGCTGGATGCGCCCGTGACGCAGGGCGGAAAGAATTTTTCGGGCGGTCAGCGTCAGCGCTTGACGATTGCGCGCGCGCTTGTCAAAAAAGCCGAAATATTGATCCTTGACGATAGCTCATCGGCGCTTGATTATGCAACCGATGCCGCTCTCAGAGCAGCCCTCAAAGCGCTCCCCGAAGCCCCCACGACCTTTATCATCTCTCAACGCACCTCTTCCCTGCAACATGCCGACGTGATCCTTGTTTTGGAGGACGGCGAGCCTGTTGGAGTAGGACGGCACGACGAGCTTCTTTTAAACTGTGAGGTCTATCGCGAGATCTATCAATCGCAATTTCAAAAAGGAGGCGAGACGGCATGAAAAAGCAGAAAAAAGGCTTTGATAAAAAGACGGTCATGCGGATCCTGCACGATCTCAAGCATTACCGTTTCGCTCTGATCCTCTCGCTTCTCCTGGCAGCCGGAAACGTTGCCTTGACGCTTTATATTCCGCTTCTCACGGGAGACGCGATCGATCTGATCGTTGACCGTGGAAATGTCGATCTTTCGGGGGTCCTGCGTATTGCCGTCATGATCGGCATTTGCGCTCTCGCCTCGGCACTTTTCCAATGGCTGATGAGTGTGATCAACAACCGAATCACCTATGGGATGGTAAAAAAGCTCCGCCGCGATGCCTTTGAAAAGCTTCAAAAGCTCCCCATTTCCTATCACGACAGTCACGCGGTGGGAGAAACCGTCAGCCGTATGATGACCGACGTTGATCAATTTACCGACGGACTTCTCATGGGCTTTGCGCAGTTCTTTACGGGGATTCTGACGATCCTCGGTACACTGGTGATCATGCTGGTGATCCGCCCCGATGTGGCTTTGGTGGTCATTCTTGTAACCCCCCTCTCGCTCTTTGTTGCCGCTTTCATTGCGAAACGCACCTACTCGATGTTCCGTTTGCAATCCGAGACCCGCGCCGAACAGACCGCTATGATCGACGAATACGTGGGCAATCATAAGGTTGCCGTGGCGTTTGGTCGCGAGGACGAAGCACAAAAGGAGTTTGACGGGATCAATAACCGACTTGGAAAATGTGCTCTGCGCGCAACCTTCTTCTCTTCTCTGACAAATCCCTCAACGCGATTTGTCAACAATTTAGTTTACGCGGGGGTTGCGTTGACAGGCGCGATGCTCTGCATTGGCGGATCCTCGGGCTTTACCGTTGGCATGCTCTCTGTTTTTCTCTCCTACGCCAACCAATACACCAAGCCGTTTAACGAGATCTCGGGCGTTTTGACCGAATTGCAGAACGCCATTGCCTGCGCCGCGCGTCTGTTTGAACTGATGGACGCACCGGATGTTACACCCGACGCACCCGATGCGCGAGTATTGGAGCACGCGGACGGAACTGTTAAGCTTTGCGACGTGGCGTTCTCCTACACGCCCGACCGCGAATTGATCCGTGATCTCAACCTTGACGTTGCTCCCGGTCAGCGTATTGCGATCGTTGGACCTACTGGATGCGGAAAAACGACTGTTATCAATCTACTAATGCGCTTTTACGACGTGAACAGCGGTAAAATTGAAGTGAGCGGTACAGACATCCGTGACATTACGCGTTCTTCGCTGCGTTCAAACTGGGGGATGGTTTTGCAGGATACCTGGTTGCGTGCCGCCTCGGTGCGTGAGAACATTTGCATGGGCAAGCCCGATGCGACCGACGAAGAAATGATCGCCGCAGCGAAAGCCTCGCACGCGCATTCCTTTATCAAGCGCTTACCGCAAGGCTATGATACGGTGCTGGGAGAAAACGGCGGTTCGCTTTCACAGGGGCAAAAGCAGCTGCTCTGCATTGCGCGTGTCATGTTGGCACTCCCGCCGATGCTGATCCTTGATGAGGCGACCTCCTCGATCGACACACGTATGGAGCTGAAAATTCAGAATGCCTTTGCCGAAATGATGCGCGGCCGCACCTCGTTTATCGTGGCGCACAGACTCTCTACCGTTGAAACAGCAGATGTGATCCTTGTAATGAAGGACGGCCATATCATGGAAACGGGTAGCCACACAGAGCTGCTTGCTAAGCACGGATTTTACCATCACCTGTATAACAGCCAGTTCTCGGGGGCTCTCGGTGAGGTTGATTAAATTTTTTTGTAAAAAAATAAAAATACAGTTGGAATTCACATTGAATTCAAACTGGTGTGTTACAATATAGATAATACATTATCAGGAGGCATGTACATTGCTTGTTTTAAGAAATATTGTCAAAGAATACGGCTCGGGCGACTCGCGGGTGCGGGCGCTGTCGGGTGTCTCTATTGACTTCCGCAAAAACGAATTTGTGTCGATCCTCGGCCCGTCCGGCTGTGGAAAGACCACCCTGCTTAATATCATTGGCGGACTTGACCAATACACAAGCGGCGACCTCGTTATCAACGGAGTCTCAACCAAAAAATACAAGGATTCCGATTGGGATACCTACCGCAACCATTCGATCGGATTTGTTTTTCAAAGCTACAATCTGATCCCCCACCAAACCGTACTCGCGAATGTGGAGCTTGCCCTCACGCTTTCTGGTATCTCCCGTAAAGAACGGCGCGCACGCGCGATCGATGCGCTGCGTCAAGTGGGACTTGGCAGTCAGCTTCGCAAAAAGCCGAATCAAATGTCGGGCGGACAGATGCAACGCGTTGCCATTGCGCGCGCCTTGGTAAACGACCCCGATATTCTGCTTGCAGATGAGCCCACGGGCGCGCTTGATACACAGACAAGTCTCCAGATCATGGAGATCCTGCGCCGCATCTCCAGACGCAAGCTGATCATTATGGTCACGCATAACCCCGAGCTGGCACAGCGCTATTCTACCCGTATCATCCGTGTACAGGACGGCCGTATCATCAACGACTCCAATCCCTACCGCACTACCGCCGCGGATCTGCCGCAAGCCCCCCTCAAAGCCTCGGAAAAGAGACAGCGCAAGATCGGCAATCCGTTTGTAATCAGCGAAAAAGATATGCAACGCGCACAGATCGGTGCCAAGCCCCGACGCCGTGCGCAAAAGCCGACACGCAAACGTTCGATGTCCTTCTTTACCGCGCTTTCGCTGTCGCTAAACAACCTGATGACCAAAAAAGCACGTACCTTTATGACCTCGTTTGCCGGCTCGATCGGTATCATCGGTATTGCCCTCATCTTGTCGGTCTCCTCGGGTGTTACCAACTATATCAACGCTGTTCAGCGTGATACCCTTTCAACCTATCCCTTGACGATCATGAAAGAGACGCAGGATTTTTCCGCAATGTTTGCCGCGATGACCGAGGTCTCCGAGATGCAAGAGGGTGAGATCGACCCCAACAAGATCTACGTGGACGACTCGCTTGGCAGCATGATGTCGGCAATGAGCGCAACGACAAGCAACGATCTTGTGAAATTCAAGAAATATCTTGAAGAAAATTATGAAAAAATCGAATCGTCGGTAAGCGATATTCAGTACACCTACGATTTTGATCTGCAGATCTTTACCGCTGACGGCAAAACGCAGGTAAGCCCCACCACCATTTTTGACAATATGGGAGACGCGTTTGCCGGTATCAGCGAAATGATCTCCATGAGCGGCACCTCGGGCTTTAACGTGATGTCGGAAATGATCAACAATCAGGAGCTGCTTGACGAGCAATATGAGCTGGTTGGAGATGGCAGCCATTGGCCCGAAAATGCCAATGAAGTGGTGCTGGTGGTCAATAAAAACAATCAGATCAGCAAAATGGCACTGTATATGCTGGGTGTTCTTGATCAATCCGAGCTGGAAGAGATCATGAACAAGCTGATGACCGAGGGCGAATATGAATCGAGCCACATGGAGCCCTACGACATGAAGGACTTTATCGGGCGGGAATTTTTGCTCCTGAACACCTCGGATTTCTTTGCGAAAAAGAGCAATGCAACCTATACGGTGGACGGTGTGGAATATCCCGTTTGGTACGATATGCGTACCGGTGCGTTTGACCAAGAAAGCTTTGTAACCGAAAATGGCACCAAGCTTGTAATTTCGGGCATTGTCCGCCCCCGCGATGGCGCGAGCGCTACCTCGATTTCAGGCGCGATCGGTTACACCAAGGGACTGACCGATCTGATCCTTGAAAAGAACACCGAAAGCGAAGTTCTCAAGCAACAAAAGAAAACCCCCGACTACAACGTTTTGTCGGGACTGAAATTTGAGCGTGTTCCCTACACCCGTGAAAATATTCACGAGTTGATCGAAAAAGTGGACGATGCCACTATGGAGCAGCTTTACGCCTATATGACACAGCAGATCCTCAAAAATGAGGAATTTGCGGGACAGCTTGTGGTAAACAGCCCCGAATCCTTCTTTGGTTTCTTCTCGATCATGCCCGCGGAATTCCGTACGGAGCTGTTTGAAACCATGCTCGGCGTGATCAAGCAAAAAGATCCCTCGGGCGCAAGTCTCATGCCTTTGATGGCTGCCTTGAGTCAAGGCATGAAAAATGTGACCGTAACGGCGGATAACTTTGTAACGCTCCTCCCCATTATGCCAAACGAGCTGCAATTGATGGCACTGGCAGGGCTTACCCCGAGCGAGGAGATGCCTTTGCCTATGGCGATCCCGGGATTTGTGACGCTGTGCGGTGAGGAATCGATGCAGTTGATCTATAACGGCATGACCGAACGGATCAAAACGCTGACGATCACCGAGGAAAGCTTTACGCTTCTGCTCCAAGGTAACTTTATTCCGGATGATCAGTTTGTAGAAATGGAAGAAATGCTCTACAAGCTGGCGCCTCAAACCGACGCGACCTATTCTTCCACGCTCAAAACATTGGGGGACGCCGAAGCTGCTTCCCCTGCCTCGATCAATTTCTATGCAAAGGATTTTGAATCGAAGGATGTGATCGAAGATTTTATCACCGAATACAACAACGGTGTAGAAGAAGCCGACAAGCTGAAATACACCGACATGGTGGGTATTATGATGTCCTCGGTGACAACGATCGTGAATGCGATCTCCTACGTTTTGATCGCGTTTGTGGCGATCTCTCTCGTGGTTTCCTCGATCATGATCGGAATCATCACCTATATCTCGGTGCTGGAGCGCACAAAGGAGATCGGTATCCTGCGCGCGATCGGTGCCTCGAAAAAGGACATCGGCCGTGTATTCAACGCCGAAACCCTGATCGTTGGATTTGTGGCGGGTATGATCGGTATTTTGGCAACGCTGGGGCTGAATATCGTCATCAATATCATCCTCTTCCACTTTACGGGAATTGCCTCGCTGAAGGCCGTGCTGCCCGTTGGCGGTGCGATCGCTTTGGTGTTGATCAGCATGTTCCTCACCTTTATCGCCGGACTCTTCCCATCCGGATTTGCCGCTAAACGCAATCCTGTGGAAGCGCTCAGAAGTGAATAATCATTTAAAAACGACCGTCTCTCCGTGAGGCGGTCGTTTTGTGTTTTGTTATGATTCCATTTTTGTCATATCGCGCTGTGCCATGACGAGGCCGTAGTAGATGCCCTGCTTTTCCATCAGCTCGTCGTGGGTGCCGATCTCGGCAATGCCGCCCTTATCCATCACGACAAGGCGCGTGGCGTTTCGAAGGGTGGAAAGCCTGTGCGCGATGGCAATGGTGGTTCGTCCCGCCGAAAGCTCGAGCAGCGCGTCCTGTATGAGCTTTTCGGTCTCGGTATCGAGAGACGCGGTTGCCTCGTCGAGAATGAGGATCTTTGGATTGTGCAAAAGCGCGCGCGCAATGGAAATGCGCTGGCGCTCGCCGCCCGATAAGGTGTGTCCTTTTTCACCCACGTAGGTGTTGTAGCCGTCCGGCAGGCGGATGATAAACTCGTGCGCTCCTGCCGCCTTTGCCGCTCCGATCACCTCCTCGTAGGTGGCATCGGGCTTTGCATACGTGAGATTTTGCCAAACAGAGCCTGTAAAGAGGAAGTTTTCCTGCAAAACAACACCCATGCGCGCGCGCAGGATCTCCTGCGGAATATCGCGGATGTCAACGCCGTCGATGCGAATGGCACCCTCGTCAACATCGTACATGCGCATGATGAGGTTGATGAGCGTGGATTTTCCGACACCCGATTTGCCGACAAGACCGATAAACTCACCCGGTTTGATGTGCAGGTCGATATCGCGCAGAACCTCCTCGGTATCTTCGTAGCTGAAGGATACGTGGTCGATGTCGATATAGCCCTGTATTTCGGGCATGCTCTCGTTTTGCTTATTTGGAATATCGACAGTCTCGTCCATGATCTCATAGACGCGTGTGACCGATGTCATCATCTGCATGATCTGTCTCGGAAAGACCATCAAAGCGTTGAGAGGTCCGAAGATCATGCCCGCGTACGAGGAAAACTGGGACATTTCGCCCGCGGTCATGGTGCCGTTGAGCATCTTGCGTCCGACATAATATAAAAGGATGAACTCACCGAAGCCCATAAGAAAATGCAGCAAGGGGTTGATCCATGCCCAAAAGCGCTCCTGACGCAGTTGAGCATCGCGCTCCTTTGCGGAAATCTCGACATATCGTTCCTCCTCGCGCTTTTCCATGCCGTAGGATTTGACGACGCGAATGCCCGAAAAAATATCGTGCAAAATGGCATTTGCGCGTGAGTTGAGATCCCAGCGCTGACGGAACATGCCCCTCATGAAACGCCAGAACATACGAAACGCCAATACAACGAGCGGGGTGGGCAGGATGATAAGCAGAGCCAAACGCCAATCGTAAAAGAACATGACGGCGGCAACGGCAAGCAACAAAAGCCCCTGCTCCATGACATGCGGCAATTGATTGACGATGAACTGATTGATGACGCGTGTATCACCGTTGACACGCTTCATCAGCTCGCCCGATGTACGCTTTGAAACCTTTTCGATGGAAAGCTCCTGAATCTTGGTAAAGACCATATTGCGCAATCGGACGATAAGGCGGTTGCCTGCAACCGTTAAGGTAAATCCTCGCAAAACCGAAATGAGACGGCGCATGATATTTGCCGCCAAAAGCGACAGAACGACCCCGATAAAGCCCCATAAAAAGACATTTTCGTCGGATGAGCGGATATAACCGTCGACCATGACACGGTTGATGTAAGGAATGATGACGCTGACCAGCGTGGTAAGGAAGAAGAACAATACCGAAAGCGCAATGAATTTCCACTCGGGCTTGGCAAGCGCGAGCAGGCGTAGGAGCACTTTCTTTTTTGAAGTACAGTGCGGACAGGTATGCATGCCGCGCGGATAGGGCTTTCCGCATTTGGGGCAAGATCGCCCCGTGTCTCTTTGAAAGCGTGAAAAATCGAGGTCGCCAAATCGCAGATAGTGATTGGCGCGTTTCATGCATTGCCCCATAACACCCGTATATCGGGTATCCCCTCGGGCAAACAGGATATGCTCGCCGTCACTTTTTCGCTGATACTCGGCAAACACGCATCCAACGCCCGAGATGACCTTGAAATTCTCGATATTTTCCATCGGTTCGCTCAGCATCTTTTTGCCGTCGGTATAAACGGTCAACTCACGGACGGTAAAAACCGCGATCGCGCGGATCCTTTTTTTTCCTTCATCGAGCGGAAGATTGAACGGCATGAGCGAAAAAATATCATCCTCCGCAATATCGGGCTCCCATTTTTTCAGCTCCTTGAGAATGCCGGGATTGATTTTTTCCACCTTGCACCTCCTTACAGATAGAGCTCGATCTTTTTATAGCTTTTACGGTCGAGCGCATCGACGTTGGGGATCTCAAATCGGTTGCCGTCAACGTCCAGGATCACAAGGCGTTTTTCTTCGGCGTGGATGATGCTTCGGAAGGTATCGTGAAGCGTAAAGCTGAGCTCCCCCTCCTCTGTCGTGACCTTCCAATACGAAAAGCCGTAGCGCTCCTTGACTTGTCCGATGCTTTTGATAACAGGGGCATAATAGCGTCTTTCCAGCTCGAGGCGCAACAGCTCCCGTGTCTCCCCCTCAAACAGATCGAGGCTTCGGATGATGCCGATCTCCTGCTGTTCGTCGTTCATCACCGAAATGAATTCCCACTGCATTTCAAACGGAAACTGTCGGCAAAGGAAGGCACGCTGTTCTTTTTCTTGATACTTAATGTACAAAAAGCCGTTTTTGGTAAAAAACGCGGCATTTTCGGGGGTGAGCCATACAGTGACCGAAATATCCTTGAGGCTTCTCTCGGGTCTCTCGCCCCTCTCCCCGCCTCTTGCTCCGCCGCGCGGAGGTCTTTTGCGATGCTCCATATCTGACACTTCCTTTCTCACTCGCGGATGCCCGCACTTTTCAGTGCCTCATCCTGCAAGGTAAACAGTTTTTTATAAACGCCGTCCTCCTTTTGCAAAAGCGCCTCATGGGTGCCTCGCTCGGCGACCTTTCCCCGCTCGATAACGACCAGCTCATCGGCATCCCGAAGCGTGGACAGACGGTGCGCGATCATGATGGTGGTCTTACCTTGGATCAGCTGTGAGAGCGCCTCTTGGATCTTGCGCTCGGTTCCCGTATCCATGGCGGCGGTCGCTTCGTCGAGGATCAGGATCTTTGGATCCTTCAAAATGGCGCGCGCGATCGAAACACGTTGACGCTCGCCCCCCGAAAGATCCTTGTAGCCAAAGCCGATGCGGGTATCGTACGCGTCGGGCATTTTCATGATAAATTCGTGGGCACCCGCGCATTTTGCCGCCTCCACGACCTCCTCAAACGAAGCGTTGGGACGTGCATATCGGATATTATCGAGAATTGAGCCCATGAAAAGATAGGTCTCCTGCGAAACGATTGCAATGTTTTGATACAGTGTGGATAGTGCCAGATCCTTAACGGGATAGCCGCCGATACGGATCTCTCCCTCTTCGGCATCGTACATGCGCATAAGAAGATTGGCAAGCGTGCTTTTTCCCGCCCCCGTATGTCCGACGATACCGAGAACATTGCCGTCGGGCACATCAAACGAAACATCGTCGATGATCTTTTTGCCCTTCTGATACGAGAATGAAACGTGATCGAACTCTACCCTGCCGCCGAGCGTTTCGGGACGTTCGGGATTCTCGCGCTCACTGACATCGGGTTCGGCATCCATGATCTCAAACAAGCGCTGGAGTGCATTGGAGCAATCGGCTGCCCAGTCGATAAAATCGGTAAAAAACACGAGCGGGTCAAAGACCATGTTCATATATGCGATAAAGGTGAGGAGCATACCGTATGTCATATTGCCGTAGCCCTTGATGACCATCCAGCCGCCAACGCCCCATGCGATAATGTTGCCGAGGTGGAGCAAAAGCCCTGCCAGAGGCCACGCGTAATTGGTGAATAGAGACAGCTTTTTTTGGCTCTCCGCAAGGTTGCGGTTTTTGCCCTCAAAGCGCTGTATTTCGGCTTGCTCACGCGAAAACGCCTTGACAACACGAAAGCCCGAAAGCACATCCCCGAGGAACCCGCTCATTTGTCTCGAATTGGAATAACGGCGCGCGTGGAGCTTGCGCTCGTTTCGGAAGAGCCAACGCAACATGATAAAGAAGAGCGGCACTGTGATGAGCGCCAAAAGTGCCAAAAGCGGCTGAATGAAGAACAAAAGCACAACAAGCACCGCAACCTGCACGATGCTGACGATGAGATAAGGTACACCGTCACAGAAAAAGGCGTAAATGGTGTTGGCATCCTCATTGACCTGCGCCATGAGACCTCCTGTTTGTCTTCCCGTAAAAAAGCTGAGGGAGAGACGTTCGATGGAACCGAAAATGGTCTTTTTCAGGTCAAACACCATCTTTGCGGCGATGGTGGAAGTGACACGGTTGTTGATCATGGTTGCGATCACTTTGAGAAGGCGCGTTGATATGATCAGCCCCAAAACCAAAAGGATCTGTCCCGCAAATTCACCCGTGCCGTAGATCACCTCATCATAGAAAAATCCGCTGGAGAGGTAGGGGGCAATGATGCTCATGACGGTAAGGAGCACCAAAGACGCGAGCATTGCGACAAGATAGCCCTTGTATTTCATGAAAAAAGAGGAAAAACGCACGAACAGCTTTCCCTTTTCCATGCATCGGGGACAAACGCGGCGGTTTGCATCGGGATAGCGCATGCCGCACTTGGGACAGCATTTGGATGCGGGATCGTCCTTGGGATCGATCTCGATCGGATCCCCTGCGGCAAGCTTGCCCGCGTATTTGGAAAAGAGCATCATGGATGCCTTGCAGAAATTGGTGAAAACGGCAAGCAGAACCGACTCGTTATCCTCTCCCCTTTTGGCAATCAGGCGTCCCGAGGACAAAAGCTCCTCAACGCGGAATCCGCTCAACTCGGTGAGTGGGAAAGAGTCAAAGGTATGCTCAAAAAAGCCGCTTTCGAGTTTCGGCATATTTCCGTATTTTTTTGCGGGTCGGGCGGCTGACACGCAAACGCCGCTCAGTATGTAAAGCTCTTTATCGGTTGCAAAAAGATAGGTCTCACACGGCGTATGCTCTCTGTTGCGGTCGGCATAAGCCGCAAGCACGACCTTTTCATATGCAACACCCTTTTGGTTCAAGTGCTCCTTGACCGCTATGGGTATTCGGTCGATCTCAAACACGTTTCTTGCCTCCGTTTTGCGGTGTGAGCAATCGTTTTATGTACCCTCCCTTACGGGAGAGCGTCGGCTTATCTGCCGGAATTGCGATTGCTGTTGTTTTGGTTGTTGTTCTGATTGTTGTTTTGATTCTTGTTCTGGTTGTTGTTCTGGTTGTTGTTCTGGTTCCGATTGTTATTGTTCTGATTGTTTTGGTTGTTATTGATTTGATTGTTTTGCATGACGGTTGTACTCCTTTGTTTATTTGGGTTACAACCTCATTATGTGTTATTTTAAACGTTTTTATTCATGCCGTCGGAATGATAATAATAACCGATCTGCTCACAAATGTCCTGTGTTAAAGAATGCAGATTCCAAACACCGACTGTTGAGCATACGAGTGCTATGATCCAGATCCAACCAAGTTCGAGGCGGTAAATGGCATCGAAAACGGTTGCGATTGCCGAGAGGAAAAAAATGACAAATAAAATGATCATTCTTTTTTGAAATGCTTTGTGCTGTCGCTCGGTGGCGTAATAGGAAAGATTTTCACTCCCCTTTGTTCCGTAGTCGACTGCCGTATACGTGCGAACAAGCTCGTAAAGCACACCGAGCAAGGCGGCTATGAGAATAAGGGTTGCTGCCGCCTCTGCGGCATCAAGCACGCGGACTGTGAAAAAACGCCAATAGGCATCTGTCTCATACAAGGATGCTTCGGGCAGGTGCTTTTGGAGAAAGAGGTGATTTGTGACAAGCTGCGCCGCGCTGACCAGTGCCAACAAAACCGCCGCTGTGATACATCCCTGCTTTTTTTCAATGCGTTTTCCGAGAAGGAGCACACCTGCAATGACAAAAACCGCAAACACGACTCCCGGCAGGAGCGCGCGGTTATTGACACGAATCGACATGGCAAAGACCGAGCCGACGGTAAACAGCAAAAAGGCTGACCGAAAGCGGCGCACGGTGAGCATTCCGGTTTGGGGCAGGATCTCGGTCTCGTACGCGGTGGCGGCTTGTTCGGTAAAATTTCGGTTGCTCCGAAACGCCGCGAGGCAACGCAGATAAGAGATCAGCCATATGAGACCGATAATTGCCGACACCGCACCCGCTGCCGTACGAAACAGCACGATGTATTCAAACCAATCGAACGGAAAGAGCGGGTTTCCCTTGTGCGCCTCATAAGAGGTCAGCACGCTTGCCTCGGGCAGGAGTGAAAGAAGCGATGCTGTCACCACAAAAAAGGCAGACAGGCTTGCTAAACGCTCGCAACGGGTCTTTCCGCGGTGCTCTTGCATGAGCTCTGAGCAATCAAAGCGTTCCGCCATGGTTCCAAGCCCGAGAAAAAGCTCTTTCCAAGCGGGGATCAAAAAGAACCATTGCAGTACCAATAAAACAAAAGTAAACAGCAGGGTGAGCATGGGGCCCTCGTAAGCACTCATTTCGGCAGGACGCTCCTGCATCATGCCTTCGATCATGCCGTATACGGTGTAGGTTGCAAAGATCTGCCCCGCGCCAACGAAAAGCATCACGCGAAAACGACGCCTTGCTTCGTTGATATGTCCGTTGAGGTCGGACAGACGCGCCAGTCCGACATAAAGCAAAAGATAGCCCAACAAATCGGGAAGAATATCAATACCCGCGACAATTGGATGAAAAAGCAGGACACCCGCGAGCATGCAGATACCAAGCCCCATACCGGTATGGCGTTTTTCGTTCATTTACTGTTCTCCCCTTTCACGTGTTTATTTCTTTCTTTTTTTCTTCTTTTCACGCTCAGCCTGACGGCGGCGCAAAACCTCCTCGGCATACTCGCGTGTGCTGTCAATGGTGTTTTGCTTGTTTTTTTCATAAATATCGTCGATCTTGTTAAACCACTTGAGCCTTGAACGGCGCGGTGTCTGTTCCTCGTCACCCTTGCGGCAAATGTTTTTGTTGCAAGCAAGCAGCAACAAAAGGTTGCAAGCCACCCAAACGATGTTGAGGAGCAATGCCGCAAAGGACAAGATGTTTGTGACATCCTCCGAAAACGCAAGCGGCAGATTGGCAACGCAGGTCACAACGGCATACATCCCGATAAAGACGGTATTCCGAACCGCCGATACCGCCATGGAGGTGATCCCGACCGAAGTTGAAATGGTGCGTATCGCGGACAGCAACGCAAAATGAAAGATTATGGAAAGCGCGAACGAGGCAATGTCGCATATGGAAATGATCGCCTCCGAAAAGATGGGCAGCTGCCACAAAAAAAGCTTGTCAAGTGCTGTTGCCGTATCGAAAACGGCAAAGGCAGCCATGGGAATGAGCAACCATTTGCTCCATGCAAACATTGGCTCAAAATGCTCCAGCTCGCGAAGCCCCATCAGCATAACAGCATATCCCAAAAGCAGTGCCAATCCGCCAAAGCCAAGTCCGCTGACGGTGAGTGAAAGCACGTATGATATGAGATAGCCGATAAGAAGATAGCCAAAACCCATGTCGGTCAGCCTCCCGCGTTTTCGTTGCGCAAGCAGCAGTTTTTATATTTTTTGCCGCTTCCGCAGGGGCATGGATCATTTCTGCCAACCCTTGCGCCGTCACGTACAACGGTGGTTGCGGCACGGCGGTTGACGACAGTCTTTTTCTTGACAACGGTTCCCGCAGGGCCTGTGCTCAAAGGATTTGCGACCTGCACGCGCTGAATGGGCTGAACACGCGGCACGACCGACAGAATGGTGCGAACCGTCTTTTGACGGATGTCATCGACCATGGTGTCAAAGAGATCGGCACCCTGAATACGGTATTCGGTTATAGGATCGCGCTGGGCGTAGCTTTGAAGCCCTACGTTGCCCTTGAGATCGTCCATGATGTCGATATGCTCCATCCAAGCGGTGTCGACGTTGCGCAACAGGATCGCGCGCTCGACCTCGCGGAAGGTCTCCTCGCCGAACAGATCCTCCTTTTCCTCATAGCGTTCAAAGGCTCGGTCGGTGAGCGTTTTTGTAATGCTGTCGCGGTCGAGATTGTTGAGTTCTTCTTGGGTATAGTGGAAATCGTCCTCGGTGGTGAGAAGTCCCATGAAGTGTGCGCGAAGCGCGTCGAACTCCCACTCGTCGGGAATTTCACTTCTCGTAAAGCCCTCAACGACGCTTTCAACGGTGGTGGAAAGCATTTTGCGGATGGTCTCGGAGATATCCTCCCCATTGAGCACGTCCTGACGCTGCTTGTAAATGACGGTACGCTGTTGATTCATGACATCGTCATAAGCCAAAACGTACTTTCTGCGCTTGAAGTTGGCATCCTCGATCCGCTTTTGCGCGCTTTCGATGGCGTTGGAAAGGATCTTGGCATCAATGGGGGTATCCTCGGGCATTTTGAGGGCGCTCACGATGCCCTGCAGCTTTTCGGTGCCGAAGAGGCGCATGAGATCGTCCTCCATCGAAAGGAAGAAGCGCGATTCTCCGGGGTCACCCTGACGGCCCGAACGACCTCTGAGCTGGTTGTCGATGCGTCGGCTCTCGTGTCGCTCTGTACCGAGGATGAAGAGACCGCCCGCCTCGCAGACCTTTTTAGCCTCGGGCGCGATCTGCTCCTTATACTGCTTTACCAGCTCACGGAAGAGTGCTCTTGCCTCAAGGATCTCCTCGTTGTCGGTATCTGCCGAGCCCGCGCAGGCGGCGATCGCCTCCTCGGAGTAGCCCTTGGCGCGCAGGTCTGCCTTTGCCATGAACTCGGGGTTGCCGCCGAGCAGGATATCGGTTCCGCGCCCTGCCATGTTGGTGGAAATGGTGACTGCCCCGGGCTTACCTGCCTGGGCAACGATCTCGGCTTCCTTTGCGTGATATTTTGCGTTGAGGACGGTGTGCGGAATGCCCGCTTTTTTGAGGCGTACCGAAAGTGCCTCGGATTTGTCGATCGACACCGTACCGACAAGGACGGGTTGTCCCTTTTTGTGGCACTCGATGACCTGCTCGACGATGGCGCGGTATTTGCCCTCCATACTGCGGTAGACCGCGTCGGGATGATCGTTTCGGATCATGGGCTTGTTGGTGGGGATCTCCACAACGTCGAGGTTGTAGATCTCACGGAATTCGTTTTCCTCGGTCAGCGCCGTTCCCGTCATACCCGAAAGCTTGCGATACATACGGAAATAATTCTGGAAGGTGATGGTGGCAAGCGTTTTGTTCTCCTTTTGCACCTGCACGCCCTCTTTTGCTTCAATTGCCTGGTGCAGACCGTCGGAATAGCGTCTGCCGGGCATGAGGCGTCCCGTGAAGGAATCGACGATCATAACGCCCTTTTCGTTGACCACGTAGTCAACGTCGCGGTGCATGCAGCCATGCGCGCGGATCGCCTGATTGACGTGATGGACGATGGTGACGTTTTCGGGATCGGTGAAGTTTTCGAGCCCGAAGAATGCCTCCGCCTTTTTGGTACCCTGCGGGGTCAGAATCGCGTTATTTGCCTTTTCGTCAACGATATAATCGGCGTTGATATCGTCGTGGCTTTCTTTGTTATCCAGCTCCTTGATGACGAACTTGCGCATGGAGCGTACCAAACGCTCGGCGCGCTCGTAGAGATCGGTTGCGGTATCTCCCGCGCCCGAAATGATGAGCGGGGTACGCGCCTCGTCGATAAGGATCGAGTCGACCTCGTCGACAATGGCAAAGACGTGACCGCGCTGTACCATTTGATGCTTGTAAATAACCATGTTGTCGCGCAGATAGTCAAAGCCGAACTCATTGTTGGTTCCGTAGGTAATGTCGGAGTTATACGCGGCGTGCTTTTCCTCAGCACTCTGTCCGTGAACAACAAGACCCGTGGTAAGTCCCATAAATTCGTATACGCGCCCCATTTCCTCGGCACCGACGCGTGCCAGATAGTCGTTGACCGTGACGATATGCACGCCCTCACCCGTGAGCGCGTTGAGGTATGCGGGAAGGGTTGCGACAAGCGTTTTTCCTTCACCCGTTTTCATTTCGGCAATACGCCCCTGATGAAGCACGATACCGCCGAGGATCTGCACACGGAAGGGACGCTTGCCAAGCACGCGGTCTGCCGCCTCACGGACTGCCGCAAATGCATCGGGCAGAATATCGTCCAGCGTTTCACCTGCGGCAAGACGAGCCTTGAGTTCCTTTGTGGTTGCCTTCAGCTCGGCGTCGCTCATAGCGGTGTATTTTTCTGCCAACGCGTCGACAAGATCGGCAATTGCTCCGACCTTTTTGAGCTGGCGCTGGCTGTAGGTTCCAAACAGTTTGGTAATGAGTGACATAGATCGATCCTTTCCTCTCGCCAAACGAGCACGGCATGCACATGACAAGGATATAATACCATATCCCGCCGCACTTTTCAAGCAACGGTTGGTTGAATTTGCCGCTCGCTCAAGCGATTTTTGCCATAGTTACTTTTATTATACTATAAAATATCTTTAAAATATATTGCAAATTGTAAATTTTAATAAAATACTGCGTTTTTGTCTTGCACAAATGCAAAAAATGTGGTATCATGTATCCAAATCCACGCGAAAGGCACTTTTTTTCATGAAACAGATCAATATTGTACTGCACGAGCCCGAAATTCCGCAAAATACCGGCAACATCGCCCGCACCTGCGCCGCAACGGGTGCCGCACTTCATCTGATCCGCCCGTTGGGGTTTGCGATCGATGACAAAAAGCTGAAACGCGCAGGGCTTGACTACTGGCATCACCTTGACATTACCTACTACGACGGGCTTGACGATTTTTACACCAAGAATCCCGACGCAAAGGTCTATTATTTTACCACCAAGGCACAGCATATCTACAGTGATGTGAAATATCCCTCCCCCGTGTTTATCATGTTTGGAAAAGAAACGAAGGGGTTGCCCGAGGAGCTTTTGGTACAGCACCCCGACACCTGCGTTCGGCTGCCGATGCGTGAGGGTTTGCGCTCGCTGAATCTTTCAAACACGGTGGCTGTTGCGGTTTATGAGATCCTGCGCCAAGGCAATTTTGAGGATCTGAAAACCGCGGGTGAATTGACACGCTTTTCATGGGACGGGCAGGAATGAGTATGGTAAACGAAAAAATTCTCGTCGCCATGAGCGGCGGCGTGGACAGCAGCGTTGCGGCACTGTTGCTCAAAAACCGCGGTTTTGACTGCGTGGGCGTGACGATGAAGCTCTTCTCCCCCGCCTTGATGCAAAACGGTGAAAAGGCTTGCGGCGGCACCGCCGAGATCAGAGACGCCGAGCGTGTTGCCGAAAAATTGGGAATTCCCTTTCACGTACGCGATCTTTCGGACGAATTTTGCACACACGTGGTGGATTATTTCGTAAATACCTATCTTGCGGGGGGCACGCCAAACCCCTGCGTGGAGTGCAACCGCACCATGAAATTTGCCCGCCTTTACGACGTTGGGCGCGAGCTGGGATGCGAAAAAATTGCCACGGGGCACTATGCAAAAATTGAAAAAGACGGCGCGGGGCGATATCTGCTCTCCTCGGCGGACGATGCCTCAAAGGATCAGACCTATGTGTTGTGGTCGCTGACGCAGGAGCAGCTTGCCCGCACGGTTTTTCCCTTGAGCAGTCTTTCAAAAGCCGAAGTGCGTGAACTGGCAATGGCGAACGGCTTTTGCAACGCAGAGCGGCGCGACAGCCAGGATATTTGCTTTATTCCCGACGGCGATTACGTTGGATTTATTGAACGGTATACAAAAAAGAGCTTTCCCGAAGGCAATTTTATCGATCTTGACGGCAATGTGTTGGGGAGACACGGCGGACATTTGCGCTACACGATCGGACAGCGCAAGGGACTGGGGATCGCCTTTGGAAAACCGACATACGTATGCGCAAAAGATGCCGAAAACAACACTGTAACGCTGGGGTCAAATGAAGATCTCTTTCGGCGGGAGCTGACAGCGCATGGGATCAATTTGATTGCCCTGCCCCGAATCGATGCGCCGATCCGTGTGGAGGCAAAGGTACGGTATGCCGCAAAGCCTGCGGCGGCAACGGTGGAACAGACCGATGATGACACGATCTTTTTGCGTTTTGATGAGCCTCAACGGGCAATCTCAATGGGGCAGTCGGTTGTACTTTACGACGGAAACACGGTAATTGGTGGCGGAATCATTTCGTGACTGCTAAACAAAATTCACAAAAATATCATATTTTTTTTATTTTCTGTTGACATTTTACATTGAATGTGTTATAATGAGATATCCCAAAAAACAAAAAAATACATCGGGATAAGAAAGGATTACATCTATGAAAAAACGCATTTTGGTACTTCTTGTGGCAATTCTTTGCCTCGTCTCGTTTGCATCCTGTAAAAAGGATACACCCGAATCGCTTTACACCGCCGCTAAGACCGCAATGGATGAAGCCGAGGGCTTTGAAGCAAAGGCAATTATTAAAATGGACATGAAAATGGGCTCGACCAGCAACTCCACCACCGTTGAAATGGACGTTAAGAAAAACGGCAACAATATGGCGATCAACATGGAAGACTATGACATTGTTTATGTTGACGGCGTAATGTACATGGATATGGGCAAAGAAATGGGCAAGTTCAAAATGGAGCTTTCTCTTGAAGATTTTCTCGATGAGTACGGAATGACCATGAATTCCTCGGATTTCCCGAAGCTTACCGAAGACGACTTTAAGGATATTGAGCTCAAAGAGGATGGCGATGTTCGCTCCTTTACCCTGACGCTGGATGCAAAAGATATCAAAGAGATCGTTGACGAAACCGTGGGCTCTATGGTTGAGGAAGGCACCGATGTTGACTACTCCGACATCTCGCTGACGCTGACCTTTGACAAGGACGACAATCTGCTGGATTACAGCCTCAAGCTGAAAATGGCATACACGCAGGAATTGGTTGGTGAAATGAGCATGGATATCGAAATGAGATACGAGTTCGAAAATCCCGGCAAGATCCCCACCGTTTCCGCTCCCTCCGATGCGGCAGACTATGAAGAAATGGAAGCTTAATTTCTCGTTTAAGCTTTAATAAAAGATGGTTCTATAATAAATGTTGGGGTGAAGCCAACAGATATTGCAAACAAAGTGTAAAAAAGTAAAAAAAGAAAGAGCATATCTGAAAAAATCTGATAAAATGTTAGTTACCACACAAACATCATCGGAGGTTTCAGATATGCT